>JBIKRC010000135.1:0-5779 GCA_044349375.1 Limnohabitans sp. | reverse complement strand
CATGATTGGCGATCCTGTGGCGCGTTACCGCGAAGACCCGGTGCGCATCATTCGCGCCGTGCGTTTTGCCGCCAAACTCAGCCACTTAGGCTTCAAACTGGAGGCCAAAACCGCTAAGCCGCTGACCCAGTCGGCCACTTTGTTGGCCGATGTGCCGCAAAGCCGTTTGTTTGATGAGATGCTCAAGCTGCTGCAAACCGGACATGCGCTGGCCTCGATTACTCAGTTGAACAAGCTGGGCCTGGCCACCGGCATTTACCCTTTGCTGGATGTGGTGGTGCAGCGCTCTGACAGTGCTTTTGTGCAAGTGGCGATGGCCGACACCGACCGCCGCGTGGGTGAGGGCAAGCCGGTCGCTCCGAGTTTTTTGTTGGCTTGTGTGCTGTGGGCCGACGTGCGCGAAGGCTGGGCCAAACGCCTGGCCCGCAAAGAGCACCCGCACCCAGCTTTGCAGGACGCGATCGACGAGGTGTTTGATGCCCGCATTGGCGATGTGTCCGGGCGCGGCAAGCTGGCCGCCGACATGCGCGAGATCTGGATGATGCAGCCGCGCTTTGAAAAGCGGGTGGGCAGCACGCCCTTTGGCCTGGTCGAGCAGCCACGCTTTCGAGCAGGCTTTGACTTTTTGCGGCTGCGTGCCGACATCGAGGAAGTGGACATTCGCTTGGCCGACTGGTGGCAAGAGTTCAGCATGGCCAGCGATTCAGAGCGTGAAGACTTGGTGCAGGCGGCCAAGGCCGAGCAACAGACCTCGCAGGCAGCCAAGCCGCGTGTGCGCCGCGCACCCCGACCAGAAGGCGCGCCAGCGCCTGCACCACTGGACACAAAGCCCGCTGCTTCAGATGCAGATAACGCTGGCGTTGGCGAGCCGAAAAAACGCCGCCGTCGCCGCCGCAAACCCGGTGAGGGGGGCGATTCGGCTGCTGATTCTGGCGCCACGGGCTGAGTCGGCCCCGAATGAACCCTGAATCGCCCATGGCCCACTTGCCTCGTCAGAGCGTGACCGCTTATGTGGCGCTTGGGGCCAATTTGGGCGATGCACGGCAGAGGGTGCGGGAAGCCTTCGACGCCTTAGCGCTGTTGCCCGACACGCAACTCACAAACTCTTCGCATATTTACCGCACAGCGCCGCATGAGGCACAGGGGCCGGATTTTTTCAACGCCGTGGCCCGCATCGAGACGGGCCTGACGGCCCCCGATTTGCTGGATGCTTTGCAGGCCATCGAAAACCAAGCCGGCCGATTGCGCCCTTATCTGCATGCCCCAAGAACTTTGGATTTGGATTTGCTTTTCTACGGCGACGCCCAGGTGCTAAGCCCGCGTCTGACGGTGCCCCATCCGCGCTGGCGAGACAGAGCCTTTGTGCTCTTTCCCTTGGCCGATGTGTGGCCAGAGCGCGTCAGCCCTGAAGACTTGATGCGTGTGGCGGGGCAGGGCATTGAACGCGTGCCAGAGGATGCGCCAGGCGTTGCCTGATCCGGTGCAGGCTTTACTGGCTGATCAAGCGGGCGGCTTCGATCTGGTATTCGAAATAGCGCTGGAAGCTGAAGACCAGGCTGGCCATCAAGGCGGTGGTGCCCAGCAGCAATGCGCTGGCGATGCCAATGACCGTGCCCCAGTGGGTGCGGCCTGCTGGGTTGAGTTCTTCTGCTTTGGGGTTGAATTTGGCATTCCATTTTTCAATGCCGCTCAGGCCGTAAACAATGGCGTTCAAAGCGCAGCCGGCGATCGTGAACCCCAGCAAGGGGATCAGCAACCAACTGAGCGTGTCGTCTTGGCCCAGCAGTTGCACGCGCTCCAGCCCATAAAAACCCAGTGCTGTTGGAATGGGCAGCAACCAGGCCAGCGTGTCAGAAAACCCGTAAAGGTAAAAGCGGTGAAGGCCCAGAGGGCCCGTCCAAAAAGCCAACCAAGTTGCAATTGTTTTGTTTTTCATCTTGTTGATTATTGCGGAGTGGTGCTGTCACCTGCACCCAAAGGCTTTTTTTATGACCATATCGAGCCCGCATCGGCAGAATCGCCAATGACCGCCAAAAAAATTTGCGCACCCCAACGCGCCTGGCGGCTTGCCCTATCGGCCTCGGTGGGGGCGATTTCGAAGGTGCCTGTGCCGGTGAGCACGTGGTGGCCGTAAATGACGGTAATAGCGACGACGTCTTTGTCGCGACTGGGTCGGGTCAGATACAAGACTCCCGTTGTATAATAGTGGGCTTATCAGTGTGTCACTGGCCGGGTGGCCAGTTGCGTGTCTCAAACGCTGATAGAAAACGGGTTGACCGGCATTTGTTCCGGACAGACCCAACCACCCAAGGATAAATCATGGTTGTTATTCGTCTGAACCGCGGCGGCTCTAAAGCACGTCCTTTTTTCAACATCGTCGTTGCCGACAAGCGCGTGCGTCGCGATGGTCGTTTCCTCGAGCGCATCGGTTTCTACAACCCCACAGCCAAAGGTGGCGAAGAAGGTCTGCGCATTGCACAAGACCGTCTGACTTACTGGACAGGCGTTGGGGCCCAGGCTTCTCCCACTGTGGAACGCCTGATCCGGCAGGCCGGCAAAGCCGCAGTCTGATAGGCCGTTAAAGCCCATGCGCCCCGCCTTGGATACAGCCGCTTTGCCGGCTGACGCCATCGAAATCGGGCGCATCACCGACGCCTGGGGCATCAAAGGCTGGTTCAAAGTCTTGCCCCACAGCGCCTCCCCCGAGGCGCTTTTTTCTTCCAAGCAGTGGTTCTTGTTGCCGCCTGACAGGCCAATGAAGCCCAAACGCCCGACAGAGGCTGCCCCAGTGGCCTCGGGTCAGGCAATTTGGGTTGAGCCCTTGTTGCTCCCGATCAAAGAAGTCAAAAACCATTCCGACACTGTGGTGGCCTTTGCTCAGGGCATAGACGACCGCAATGCGGCAGAGTCTTTGCGTGGCGCACGCATTTTCGTCCCCCGCTCCAGCTTTCCTGCAGCGGCCGATGGCGAGTATTACTGGGTTGATTTGCTGGGCTTGCAGGTGGTCAACCGAGAGGGTCTCGACCTGGGTCTGGTGCGTGATCTCATGTCCACGGGCCCGCAAACGGTGCTTGTCATTGAGGCGCCTTCAGAAGTCGAAGGCGGAAAAGCCGTTGAGCGCATGATTCCTTTTGTTGCGGCGTTCGTCGATGTTGTCGATCTGCCTGGCAAACGCATCACCGTTGACTGGCAGCCCGATTACTGAATCGCAGCCACAGCAGTGGGGGGCCATCCATGCGCTTTGACATCATCACCCTGTTTCCCGAGCTTTTTGCGCCGCTGTTGACCAGTGGCATCACGCGCCGTGCCTACGAAAGTGGTTTGGTGGAGTTGCATTTCTGGAATCCCCGCGACCACGCCGAAGGCAATTACCGCCGAATCGACGACCGCTCATTTGGCGGTGGTCCTGGCATGGTCATGTTGGCCGAGCCCTTGTTCAAATGCCTCGCGGCCATCCGTGCTGAGCGCCAGGAAACAAGCCCTGTACCTGTGGTGATGTTTTCACCCATTGGTCAGACGCTGAACCACCGTGCCATTGAGCAATGGTCGGCGAGCGTGGGCGCTGTGTTGTTGTGTGGGCGTTATGAAGGCGTGGACCAACGCTTTATTGACCAGTATGTGGATCAGCAAATCAGTTTGGGCGACTTTGTGCTCTCGGGCGGTGAAATCGCCGCCATGGCTTTGCTGGATGCGGTGGCCCGATTGCAGCCGGGCGTGCTCAATGACGAGGGAAGCCACCAGTTGGACAGTTTCAACCCGGCGCTCGATGGTCTGCTGGACAGTCCGCATTACACTCGCCCCGAAGTCTGGCAGGGCCAGGCGGTGCCGCCTGAATTGATGTCGGGCCACCACGCGCACATCGAACGCTGGCGGCGCGAACAAAGCCTGAGTTTGACGGCCATGCACCGCCCCGAGTTGCTCGAAGAGGCCCGCCTTGCCGGAGGTCTCAGCCGCCAGGACGAGGCCTTTCTCAGGCAGGCCTGTGGCAGCGGGTCAACTGCGGATAAGCCCCATTCTGCAAAAAAGCTATAATGATAGGCTTTTCGATCCTCTACCCGCCGCGATCTGGTTCAGTCATGCACAAACATGGCCCCTACAACACAGATCGCCCCTTGTGTAGCGAGGCATGATCGGACGGAGTTCAAAAAATGAATTTGATTCAAACTCTTGAGCAGGAAGAAATTGCCCGTTTGGGTAAAGTGATTCCTGAATTTTCCCCCGGCGACACCGTGATCGTCAGCGTCAACGTGGTGGAAGGTGCGCGCAAGCGTGTCCAGGCCTACGAAGGTGTTGTGATCGCCAAGCGCAACCGTGGTCTGAACAGCGGCTTCACTGTGCGCAAGATCTCCAGTGGCGAAGGCGTGGAACGTACGTTCCAAACTTACAGCCCCGTGATCGCCAGCATTGAAGTCAAGCGCCGTGGTGATGTTCGCCGCGCCAAGCTGTACTACCTGCGCGACCGCAGCGGCAAGTCGGCACGTATCAAAGAAAAGTTGCCTCAGCGCAAAGCAGCACCCGCTGCCAAAGCGTAAAGCCTTTTCGGCCCTACGAGAAAACCGCCCGGGTTTGCGCCCAGGGCGGTTTTTTTATGGGCGTTTTAAAACACGCATCCATTCCGTCCATAAAAAAAGGCCTTGCCGGTGAGGGCAAGACCTTGGTGGGGATCTTGAAGTCCTGGGTTGAACCCAGGAAAACGATCAACCGCGCGTGATTTTCAGCACGCGAGTGCCGCCACGCTTGCCTGCAGGGCCTTCGCCTGCGGCGTGTGGTTTGAAGTTGCCGGCACCAAACTGCTTGGGGCCGCGGGCGAACTTGTCACCTGCACCCGCCGCGCCGCGGGGGGCAGGACGTGCGGCGTTGCGGTTGTCACCACCACGCTCTTCCCAGCGGCCGCCTTGACGTGGACCGTCCTGGCGTGCGTCTTGGCGCGGGGCAGGGCGGCTGTCACCCTTGTCCCAAGGGTGAGCGGGTGCAGCGCGTTGCTCAAAGCGGTCACCACCACGGTTGTCACCACGGGGAGCGTCAAAACGGCCAGCTTCTTTGCGCTGGTCGAAGCGCGGTTCTGCGCGTTGTTCAAAGCGAGGCTGCTCGTCGCGGAAGTTGCCACGCGGGGCGCGGTTGTCAAAACCACCGCCAGCATTGTCGCGGTCACGGTTGCCACCGAAGTCGCGGCCACCGGGGGCGGGACGGCCACCACGGAAACCACCGCCAGCGTTGGCGTAGTTGCGATCGCCACCAAAACGGTCACCTCCACGGCCCATGGGCTTACGGGCTTCGGGCATGCGCACCTTCGGCTCCAGGCCAGGAATCACTTCGGCCTTGAAGGGCTGGCGTGTGTAGGACTCGATGTCACTGATCTTGCGGCGGTCACGGATTTCGGCAAAGGTCACGGCCAGGCCATCGCGGCCAGCGCGGCCTGTGCGGCCAATGCGGTGGGTGTAGTCTTCGGCCTTCATCGGCAAGCCGAAGTTGAAGACGTGGGTGATGGTGGGTACGTCGATGCCGCGAGCGGCGACGTCGGTGGCGACCAGAATCTGGACCTGACCGTTGCGCAAGGCCATCAGGCGGCGGTTGCGCATGCCTTGGCTCAGGGCGCCGTGCAGGGCCACAGCCGAGAAGCCGTCTTGCTGCAGGTCAGCGGCCAAGCCGTCACACTCGATTTGGGTGCTGGAGAACACGATGGCCTGGTCGATCGTGGCGTCACGCAACCAGTGGTCAAGCATCTGGCGCTTGTGTTGGGCGTTGTCGGCCCAGAACAGCACCTGCTTGATGTTGTTGT
>JBIKRC010000134.1:0-5782 GCA_044349375.1 Limnohabitans sp. | reverse complement strand
TACCCAGGCCGGGCTGCTGCTGCTGGAACACGGCCGGGGCATCCTGCACCAGGTGGAGCGGGCCCGCGAAGAACTGGGCCGGGTGCGCACGGGCCTGACGGGGCGCGTGGCTTTGGGCCTGCCGCCCAGCGTGGCGCGGGTGCTGACGGTGCCTTTGACCCGGGCTTTTCGCGCCAAGATGCCCGATGCCCAACTGTCCATCAGCGAAGGCCTGTCGAGCGCCATGCAGGAAAACCTGCAAAACGGCCGCCTGGACATCGCCGTGCTCTACAACCCCAGCCAAGTCGCTGGCATCGAACACACCCCCCTGGTGCAAGAAGAGCTGCTGCTGGTGCAGCCGCGCCCGCCGGGCCTGCAAGAAGACCCGCCCCCGCCCGCCATCAGCCTGCAAGAAGTCGCCGCCCTGCCCTTGGTGATTCCCACGCGCCCCAACGCCATCCGAATGCATGTGGAGTCAGAAATGGCCGCCATCGGCTGTCGCCCCCTCATTGCGCTGGAGATCGACGGCGTGAGCGCCATCTTGGACCTGGTGGCCGACGGTGCGGGCTATGCCATCTTGCCGCGCAACGCGGTCATGCGTTCGGTGCGCCCATCGGCGTTTTCGGTACGGCCCCTCAAGCAACCGGCCCTGCACATCCAACTGACCACCGCCATCAGCGCGCAACGCCCCAGCACCCTCACCCAGCAAGCCACCCTGGCCCTGCTGACCGAGATGGCGGTGCAGTGGCTCAGCCCGCCTTGAAGGTTAAACACCGGTATGTAAAGCGCACTGTCAGTGACAAGGTCACTTCTTGAACTTGATCCACTTGAACAGCATGAAGCCGTCAGCACGCTGATAAGCATCGACATTGGATTTGGCACCCCAGGTGACCATCTGCTGGTGCAAGGGGATGTGGCCGATATCGTTTGCATGCAGTGTCAGCGCCTCTTTGATCAGCCGGTTGCGCTGCGCCTCGTTGGTCTCGACTTGGATTCGGTTGGTAAGGTCGTCGAGTTGCGGGTTGCTGTAGGCACCGAAGTTCCACTGGCCCTGTGCGCCCGCCGGAGAAGCCAGCACGGTGAACAGCAGGTTGTGCGCGTCAAAGCCGGCCGGCGACCATCCCAGCATGAAGAACGACAACTCGCGCTTGAGCGCACGCGGGAAGTAGGTCGCTTTGGGCTCGGCCTGCAGCCGCACCTTCACATTGACGCGTGCCAGATTCGCAGCAACCGCCTGGCAAATTTCGCTGTCGTTCGCATAGCGGTCGTTGGGGCACTGCATGGTGATTTCGAATCCTGCAGCGTAGCCCGCATCGGCCAGCAGCTTGCGAGCCGCTTCCAGGTCGTAGGGCAAGCGCTTTTCCATGTCGGCTGAAAAGCCGCGAATACCGTCGTTGATCATGCCGCCCGTGGGCCGGGCCAGGCCGCGCATGACTTTACTGGCAATGGTGTCGATGTCGATGGCCTGGTAGAAAGCCTTGCGCACCCGAACATCCTTGAAGGGGTTTTTACCTTTCACGTTGCTGCCCACCAATTCATCGCGCTGCTGATCGAAACCCAGAAAAATGATGCGCGCTTCGGCGGACTGCAACACGGTCAAGCCCTGTCGGTCTTTCACGCGCTGAAAATCCTGCAGGGGCACTGGATCAATCAGGTCCACATCTCCAGAAACCAGCGCCGCGACGCGCGTGCCGTCGTTGGCAATCGGCATGAACAACACTTCGTCGATGTTGGTTTCGTGCTGACCCCACCAGCTCGCATTGCGAACAATGACGGTGCGCACGCCTGGTTGACGCTCTCTCAAGGTGAAGGGTCCCGTGCCGTTGGCCTTGAACGTGGCGGCGTTCTCCACACCTTTACGGCGGTCAACCGGTCGGGTGGCGTTGTTGGTTTCGGCCCATTTTTTGTTCAGGATCAGGATGTTGGACATGACATCCGGCAGGATCGGGTTGGGTCGCGACGTCTCAATCTCGATCTGGTAGGGCCCCGTTTTGCGCACTTCCTTCACGGTAGCCAACTGCGAGCGCACATCCGAGCCCTCGCCCCGCGCGCGGTCCAAGGAGAACACCGCATCGTCGGCATCAAACGCAGCACCATCGTGAAAGACCACGCGCTGCCTCAAGTCAAATTGCCACACCGTTGGCGACTTGAGCCGCCAGGCCGTGGCCAGCGACGGTCCCAAGCGCAGCTGCTTGTCGCGGGTGACAAGCGATTCGAAAACATTGTTAAGGAAAGACAACTGCACTGCCTCATTGAGCGAGTGCGGATCGAGCGACAGCACGTCGCCCTGGTTGGCCACCTTTAAAACCAGCGGCTGGGATGGGCTTTGGCTGTAGGCCGCAGGGGCCAGGCTGAGCCCGGCAAAAAGTCCAATGGCGATGACGCGTGCGAAGCGGTTTTGCATGTCTTAAATTCCGAAAAGTGTACGGTGATGAACTGTTGGCAAATGCTAACAGAGGCTGATTTTTCATGCGCCACACCTTGGCTTGTCTTTCAGGCCATCACCGCAAGGCAGCAGCACCGGGTCTGGCGTGATGAGGCAAATGGGTCCATGGATAGGCGGCTTGCGCGCGGTAAGATTCCGATGCTGCTACGATAAATTTGTTTCAATGCACCACCCCAACACTGACTTTTTCCATGATGCGCTGGCTTTCCCCCTTTTTGTCACCCCTCTTTTCAACCGTCTTGTTCCTTTTTTGTGGAGCCGCCATGGCCGTTGAAGAACCGCGCTACACCGTGCTCGTTTCAGACCCGCCTTTTGAGGTGCGGCGCTACGCCGCCTTCACAGTGGCCCAAACGCAAATCAGTGGCGACTTCGACGCTGCCAGCAGCAGCGGCTTTCGGCGCATCGCGTCTTATATTTTTGGCGACAACATGCAAGCCGGGCTGGGCGCAAAGCGCAAGATTTCGATGACCGCGCCCGTCACCGTCACACCCGATTCCGATGGCTGGCGCGTGCATTTTGTGATGCCATCCGCCGAAAGCGTGCAGTCCCTGCCACAGCCACTCAATCCGCAAATCGAGTTGCGGCCCGTGCCCGAGCACGAGACGGTGGCGGTGCGCTTTGGCGGCTTCACCACGCAAGCGAGCATCCAAGAGCAAACCGAGCGCCTGCGGGCCTGGGCGCAGGTGCGCCAACTCAAGCTGAGCCCCACAGCCCAAGTCGCCCGCTACGATGACCCGTTCACCTTGCCGTGGAACCGCCGCAACGAGATCTTGATTGACCTGATGCCCTGACCGCTGTCGGGCTCAATCGCCTGGTACGGCATGCGCCGCTGGCCGCATGTTGTAGCCTTGGGCGATGGTCAACACAGTCTTGCAGCCGTGACAGGGCGCATTCGCAAAAAACTCGTTCAAGCCCAGCTTGAAACCCTGCCCGCACCGCGCAGTGGCAAAGTACTGTGTCCACTTTGCGAGCGCGCCATTCCGCCCAGCCAACAAGACGCGCACCATCTGGTGCCCAAGTCACATGGGGGCGCGCACACCGTGGTGCTGCACCGCATTTGCCACCGCCAGATCCATGCGCTGTTCACCGAGACCGAATTGGCCCGCACCTATGCCACGGTCGACGCCTTGAAGCAGCCCGAAGAGATGGCCCGCTTCATCCGTTGGGTGCAAACCAAGCCCGACGCATTTTTTGAAAAAAGCCGCAAGAGCCAACGGCTCCAAAACCGACGCTGAAACCTCTCCAAATTTATGTCTACTGCACCCACAACCAGCCGGATCGAGCTGAAAGACTTTCACCTGGCGACCCGCATTGGCACCTATGTCCCCGGCGACACTGTGCCCGATTACCACGCGCTGGATTTGACCCTGTGGATCAACCCCGATCAGGTGTTGATTGCCCAAGACGGCATGGCGCATGTGTTTGATTACGACCCACTGGTGATCGAGATCGAACGACTGGCGGCCGATGGGCTTTACGAAACCCAAGAGCGGCTGATGACGCGCATCGTGCAGGCCTGCGCGGCTTACCCAGCCATTGAGGCGCTCGACATCGGTTTGCGCAAATTCCCTGTGCGTGCGGGCAGCGGTTCTTTGGGTGTGCGTTTGGCGGTGGACGCAGCGCAACTGCAGCGCTTGCGAGACGACCTGGGCTGAAAGCAATCAGGGCGTGAGCCACTCCCAGGTGTTGGCGCTCAGCCGTGCCCGGCGATGCCCGGCGCGCGACAGCTCCAGCCAGTCCATCTGAAGCACTTGCGCACGCAGCAAGGCAAAGCTGTGCGTTGGCGCGGGGGCGTTGGCCTTGGCTGCATCTGCCGGGCCACTGCTTGGTGGCAACACCGCACCCGGTGGCAGTGGCGACAAATAATCGCCCGCGGCCGCCGACTGTTTGACCCCTTGCCAAAGCGCCTCGACCTCTGGGCCAGAGGTGATGACCGAACAGGCCACGCGCACCCGCAATTGCCAGCTCAAACGGGCACTCCAAAACACCAGCACCGCTGAAGCTTGAGCTTGCAATTGGGCCACTTTGGGGCTGCGGTTGTCGGTGTAAAAAGTCAGCTGCCCAGCCACCGCGTCCACCTGCCGCAACACCACGGTGCGGGCATCGGGCAAGCCGTCTGCATCAGCAGAGGCCAGCACCGGCGTGCGCCATTCGTGGTGCCGATCCAGACTGGCACGGCCCAGCTCTTTCCAAATTTGCGGGCGTATGTCCTCGGGCGTTTGCAGGTGGATTTTCATGGTTTAAAGGGCACGGGAGCGTAGATGAAGGAGGACAGTTACAGTGAAATCGTGATGCTAAAAACTTAGACCAACCGCCCCATGACAAGCCATCACGCGCCACAACTCAACTCAACTCAACTCAACCCAAGCCATTCAAAACCTCGACGACCTGAGTGGGCTCGACCGGGTGGAGGTGGACTAGCGCTTGAAAGGGGCTGATCTGGCGTTGCTTGAAATTTATTTCGACTTGCGACTGGCCACATTCCGGTACATGGCCAGCAAAGATGGGCTCATTTGCAGGCGCCCTCAGACTACCGACTGCCCAAGGCAAGCCACGCTCTGGCAATGGGATAAATCTGGTCGGCATGTCTGTCAGCCGAATTGCTGAAGAGCACAAACACCCGCTGATTGGTCGGGTCGGTGCTCCAGGCGATGCGTTGCCCCCCGTAACCGGCAGCCCAGAAGCTGTTGGGCGCCAGAGCGTTGTCGGTCCAGGTCAAGTAGCCATACCCACCGATGCTGTTCATCACGCCCGGCGCACGAATCTGCGTGGTGCCCAAGTCCCGAATGAAGCGGGCAAAGCAAGTGTCGCCCCGACGCTGTTGGTCGACATACATCGCAAACCGAATCCAGTCGATCAGGGTCATGCGCACCACGCCTGCTGCACCATGAAAATAGCCGCTGCGGTCCGTGCCCAAAATCACAGGATGCTCTGCATTGAACGCGCGCAGAAGTTGTTCATCCACCCACCGCGTTGCGGGCATGCCCACTGCTCGCTCGATCATCATGGCCACCACATGCGGATCACGCGACTTGTAGCTGAAACGCTCACCGGGTTTGAGCTTGCTGAACAACCCGCGCTGTGCTGTCGATTGGCGCGGGGTTTCCAACAACTGCTCCAGATTGCCGGGGCCTTCCAGATAATGGCGAACTTCTTGGGGCAAGGTGCCCACGTAGTCACCCTGAGTCGGCTCCGTTGTCCCCGAAGCCATCATCAAGACATCCCGAAGGGTTGCAGCCCCCAAATCCTTGCCCACCAGGCCAGGCAGCAAGCTGTCCACACGCTGGTCCATCGACAAGTGCCCGGCACACACCGCCTTGCCCGCTGCCAGCGCCGCCACAGTTTTGCCCATGCTGG
>JBIKRC010000133.1:0-5788 GCA_044349375.1 Limnohabitans sp. | reverse complement strand
GGTGCGCCACCGTTGTCATCACCTTGGCGGCGGCTTGCATCAAAGCCTTGACTGGGGCGGGCAGTTCCACCGCGCCAGCTTTCATGGCCATCTGGGCGTGGGCGATCTCGTCAGCCTTCATGGCCGACACGATGGCGCGAGAGGCGCTGTCGGCGGCCGGCAGCAAATCCATGTGGCTTTGCAGGTGCGCTTCCACCTGGCGCTCGGTCTCCACCACAAAGCCCAGACTCACCCGGTCGCCGCCCAGCTTGCCTGCGGCGTAACCGATGGCAAAGGCCCCGGCATACCAAAGCGGGTTCAGCAGTGAAGGCCGGTCGTTCAGCTCGTCCAGGCGCTGCTTCGTCCAGGCCAGGTGGTCGGTCTCTTCGCGGCTGGCCTCGGCCAGTTGAGCGCGCAATGCGGGGCTCTGGCAGGCCAGGGCCTGGCCTGTGTACAGCGCCTGGGCACAGACCTCGCCCACATGGTTGATGCGCATCAGCGCGCCTGCCTGGCGCTGCTCGGCATCGTTGAGCTCCAGCGCAGCCACAGAGGCCGCCGGGTTGGGTCGACTGGCGCGCGGCTCGGCCCAAAGGGTGCGCAGGGCGCTGTCCAGGGCCAAAATCAAGGCATTGCTCATAGAACAAGTGTAAACAATCGATCCGTTCGGGCTGAAAAACGCCAATGTGCCCGTGCTGAGATCTGGGTTACTGAATTTGTAACTGTTAACAATCTTGTTTTGAAATGGGTCCAAAGTCATTGTCGCGATTGATAAAAATGCAGTTCTGGGGGTCCAGTGAGGGTAAATACGGGGAGTTGTTGCATGCTTGCAACGAAAAGAACTTTTCTTGGACGAATGTCTTGGCGAACACGCAGTCGTCTGGTGGAATACATGTAACTTCCTGATGTGGAGGTTGGCTCAGGGTTTCGATGGGTGAATACCACCTTTCTGATTCGGGCCCTTGTTTAACCTTGGAGAAACTTGCAATGAAAAAATCTCTGATTGCCCTGGCTGTTTTGGCAGCTTCTGGCACCTCTTTCGCTCAATCCTCCGTGACCGTATGGGGTGTCGTCGACGCTGCCGTATCTCGTGGCAATGGCGATGTGAACTCGGTTACCCGTTTGGTTGGTTCCGGCATCAGCTCTTCGCAGCTCGGTTTCCGCGGTACTGAAGACCTCGGCGGCGGCATGAAAGCCAACTTCTGGTTGGAAGCCGGCTTGGGCAACGACGCCGGTACTGGCGGTGCCACCACCACCAACAACTCGGCATCTGGCATGGGCACCGCCAGCACAGCTGGCGGTTCACAAGGTCTGACATTCAACCGCCGTTCCACAGTCTCTTTGTCTGGCGGTTTCGGAGAAATCCGTCTGGGCCGTGACTACACGCCTCATTTCTGGAACTGGACTGTTTACGATCCGTTCGGCACCAACGGCGTGGGCACAAACCGCGCCATGCTGAGCAGCGTTGCCCTGGGCGGCACCACGGGTGGCACCACAGGCACATCTGTGCGCGCTTCCAACAGCGTGACCTATTTGTACAACCACGCTGCCAACGCCACTTCTACTGGCGGCGCCGGTCTGCACGCAGCTGTACAGATGTACTACGGTGAAAACCTCTCCAACTCTGCAACCAACAAAGACGGTGACGGCTCCGGTATCCGCGTGGGTTACAACGCTGGTCCTTTGTCTGTTGCTGTTGGCACCGGTCAAACCAAGTTTGCCGCTGGTAACTTGAAGATGACCAACTTCGGTGGTGCTTATGACTTGGGCGTGGCCCGTGTGATTGGCCAGATCACCAAAGACCAACTGGGCACCGTCAAGGGTGACGGCATGTTGTTGGGCGTGACAGCTCCTATGGGCGCTGGCTTGGTTCGTGCTTCGTACTCCACTTACGAAAACAAGGCAACTACTGCTGAGACTAAGCAAATGGCTGTGGGTTATGTCCACAACCTGAGCAAGCGTACACGTGCTTACGTGACCTACGCTAGCGTCGACAACTCCAATGGCGCAGCTGTCGCTTTGGGCGGCGCAACTGGCGTGGCCAACAAGGCCTCTTCCGGTTTCGACATCGGTATGACTCACTCCTTCTAATTCTTGGCTGGCTTAGGCCAGCTGAGTTTTCGAAGTCAAAAAACCCACCGTGGCAACACGTTGGGTTTTTTTTCGGCTGCGCTGCCTGCCGACAACCCCATGACGGCGGCAGAGTTGAACACGCGGGTCAACGACTGTTTTGGGGTGCGCAAACCGGCAACCCAACGCAGTCCTGAACAAATTCAAAAATCCAAAACCATCGTCGATGTGTTGAAAATCCCGGAAAACGCCATTGCAGGTCACCTGAATTGGGGCACGTTCACGCTGCGCGATGTGGTCACCAAAAGCGGTGGTGCCAGCCCTTTTGGCAATGACACGGTCCAGTACCGTGGCTCAGCCAACGACGCCGCCCTGAATGCGGCCGTGCTGCGCTTCAAAGCCGACCCGAAAGCCAGCGCCAGGTTTGGCTTGGGTCAATCAGGGCACCAAGCCCACGCCTGTGGGCATCGCCTCACGTTGCGCGGCCTTGCGGCCTGCACAAGCTGCTGAGTGCCGGTTTCAGACGGCCTACACCCCACAGCCCTTGGCCACCCGCATCGCTCCGCGCTGAGCGAGGTCTATACATGCAGCGGCTGGCGCATGCCGCTGCAAGCCGAATCACTGCTGCGCAATCCCGGCTTTTTGGATCACCTCAGTCCAGCGTTTGATGTCTGAATCGAGCAACTGAGCCAGTTGGGAGGGGGTGCTGGATTGGGCTTGCACGTTGAAGCCCTCCAGGCGTTGCACCATGGCCGGATCGGCCAAGACTTTGGCCACTTCGGTGCTCAGACGATCGACCACGGCTTTGGGTGTTTTGCTGGGCGCGGCCAGTGCGTTCCAAGACGACACATTGAAGTTGCTCAAGCCCGGCAACTCGCGCACCACCGGCACTTGGGGCTGGTCTTTGGGGCGGTTGGCGCCCATCACGCCCAGCAGCCGCACAGCCTTGGCGTTGATCTGGGGTTTGAGCGGTCCCAACATTTCCACCACCACATCGATTTGGCCGCCGCGCAGGGCATTGATGACCGCAGGCGTGCCGTTGTAGGGGATGATTTGCGCGATCAGGTTGGCCTGGGTGCGCAGCAGCTCGGCAGCCAGGTGTTGGGTGCTGCCGATGTTGATGGTGCCGATGTTGAGTTGGCCCGGGTGGGCGCGGCCAAAGCCGATCAGCTCGGCCAGGGTTTTGTGGGGCGATGACTCTGGCACCACGATGGCGATGTCAAACAGCCCCAGCAGGGACACGGGCGCAAAGTCGGTGCGGGGGTTGAAGGGCAGGGCCTTGAACAGGCCTGCACTCACGGCGGTGCCGTTGGACATGAGCAGCAAAGTGTGACCATCGGGCTCGGCCTTGGCCACCAATTCGGCCGCCACGATGCCGCCAGCGCCGGGTCGGTTGTCAATGACGACGGGCTGGCCCAGGTTGACGGACAGTTGTTGTGCCACGGCCCGCGCCGTCAGGTCGGCCACGCCCCCCGCACCAAAAGGCACGACGATGCGCAGGGGTTTGGAGGGGAAAGCGGCCTGTGCCCAGGCGGTGCCAAAAAACCCTGAAGTCAAAAGGGCAGCGTGCATCACGAGGCGGCGGCTTAACATGGGCGCACTCCAAAAAAAGTTTGAGACAGGATGATAAAACCAAGCACCCCAACGCTTCGTTTGCCGCTGTACGCCAGTCTGTGCATCAGTCTGTGGTTGCCCGGCTGCGCCTTCTGGGCGGACGAGGTGCCACCAGACAAGCCGCCACAGGTCTTGCGGCAGTTGCCCCTGCAGTTCAGTGCGCAGGACAAGTCGCAGTGGCAAGCCATGCGCTTGCCGGGCAAGCTGCTCACGGCCTACCGGGTGGACAAGCAAGGCCCGCGAGACGCCTTGCTGGCCGAGGCCGCATCCTCGGCCAGCATGCTGAGACAGGCTTTGCACATTCCCCCAGAGCAATTGGGCGCATTGCAGTTTGACTGGCGAGTCGATCAGCTCATTGCTGGCGCGGACATGCGCCAGCGTGAGACCGAAGACTCCCCGGTGCGTTTGATTTTGGTGTTCGAGGGCGACAGGCAGCGTTTTTCGGCGCAAAACAACCTGCTCAGCGAGTTGACCCTCAGCCTGACCGGCGAGCCTCTGCCTTACGCGACACTGATGTACGTGTGGTGCAACGACTGTCCAGCCGGGTCGGTGATCGTGAACCCGAGAACCGACCGCATCCGCAAGCTGGCGGTGGAGTCGGGCGCGGGGCGAGTGGGGCAGTGGTTGAGTTACCGCCGCGACATTCGGGCCGACTTTGAGAAAGCCTTTGGCGAGCCGCCCGGGGCCTTGCTGGGTCTGGCCATCATGACCGACACCGACAACACCCGCAGCACCACACACGCTTGGTATGGCGCGATCCGGCTGCAGTGAGCGCCCCAGTCCGGTGTGCGACAGCACATTTGGGGGAATTCCCTGCCCTGTCAGCGGGCCCAAATGTTGCATACTCGACAGCTAACCAACTTTTTGTCACTGAGGTGTTTTGATGAACAAGATGACCCCCGCCGCCGTGCTGCCCAGCTTCTTGACCGCTTCTTTGGTTTTGGCGGGTTTGATGACCGCTGGTTTGGTGCAAGCCAAGCCTTTCAAATGGACCAGCGCCAGCGACATTCCCACACTCGACATCCACTCGCAAAACAACGCTTTGGGCAACGGGGTGCACGCCGCCATCTTTGATTCGCTGGTCTACTACAACAGCAAGACCTTTAAAATCGAACCCCGCTTGGCCACCTCTTGGCGCGAGGTGTCGCCTACACAGTATCGTTTCAACCTGCGCAAGGGCGTCAAGTTCAGCGACGGCTCGGCCTTGACGGCCGACGATGTGGTGTTCTCGTTGGACCGCGCCCGCGCCAAAACCTCCAACTTCAACGTCTACACCCAAGGTATGAGCCGGGTGGTGAAAGTCGACACCAACACGG
Source organism: Limnohabitans sp. (assembly GCA_044349375.1). GTDB lineage: Bacteria > Pseudomonadota > Gammaproteobacteria > Burkholderiales > Burkholderiaceae_C > Limnohabitans_A. The sequence goes on along the minus strand of JBIKRC010000133.1, from coordinate 812 downwards.
TCGACATTTTCCTGAGCGGCCCCAACCCGGTCTTGCTCAACCAGATGACCGAGTTGCGGCTCATGAGCAAAGCCTGGGCCGAAAAGAACAAATCGATCGAACCCAAGGACATCAAGACCAAGGAAGAAAACTTCGCCCACCGCAACGCCATGGGAAGTGGCCCTTACATGGTCAAGGAATGGCAGCCTGACCAAAAGCTGGTGCTGGTGAAAAACCCCAATTGGTGGGGCTGGTCGGACGCCGCTACCAACGTGACCGAAATCATTTACACCCCCATCAAGAACGAAGCCACACGCGCTGCCGCCTTGTTGTCGGGCGAGATCGACTTTGTGCTCGACCCCAGCCCGCAAGACCTGGGCCGCATGCGCAGCAATGCCAACCTGAAGGTGATCGACGGCATTGAAAACCGCACGATTTTCTTGGGCATGGACCAGCACCGTGACGAATTGCCCGGCTCCAGTGTGAAGGGCAAGAATCCCCTCAAGGATGTGAAAGTGCGCAAGGCGCTGTACCAGGCCATCGACATGGACACCATCCACCGCGTGACCATGCGCGGCCTGTCGCAAAACACGGGCGCTTTGGTGGCGCCGCAAGTCAACGGCTGGACCCAAGCCGTGAACACCCGTTTCCCTTATTCGCTGGACGCCTCCAAAAAGCTGCTGAACGAAGCCGGTTACCCACAAGGCTTTGAGGTGGACTTTGCCTGCCCCAACAACCGCTACATCAACGACGAAGAAATTTGCCAGGCCATCACGGCCATGTGGGCCAAGGTGGGCATCAAAGCCAAGCTGCGCACGCAGCCCCTGGTGACT
>JBIKRC010000132.1:0-5800 GCA_044349375.1 Limnohabitans sp. | reverse complement strand
TGTTCGAGTTCTTCCTGCACGATGCGCAGGACGGTGGCCTGAAGTTCAGGCGTGAGGGTGGACGTGGTGCCTGAGCTTGCGGGCAAAGCCGCGCCCGAAGCCATGGCCCCGGCCCAGCCACCGGGCAGCGGAAAGGCCACGCGCTTCCAGTTGACCAACAACTCGGGGCCGACGTTGCAGTCCACCGAGCTTTTGCCCGCGTAACCGGTGCCGATGGTGAAGGTGTAGGGCAAGCCGGTGTTGGCACCGGTGCTGTCGTGCACGGTAGAGCCGTTGACGACCACGCGGTAATAGTCGAGTGCGGCACCCCAGACCACCGCCTGTTCTGCGTTGGCGGTGTGGATGCCTGAGGTGTGGCCCGCGCCGCTTTGTTGCAGCATGAGGCGCGCCACGTCAATGGCCTGGTCCATGCTCGGCACCACCACGCAGCCCAGGATGGGCGAGAGCTTTTCCTTGAACATCACATGGCCCGCTTGCGGGTTGGAGATGGGGCAGACCAGCGCCTGGCAATCTTGCGGCACCTGCACGCCTGCGGCTTGGGCAATTTCAAACGCGGGACGGCCGACCACTTTGCCGTTGAACTTGCCGCCGGGGAAGGCGTGGTTCTGAATTTTCTGCGCCTCTTCTTCGGTGCACACATGTGCACCCTGGCGCGCCAGCGCTTGCTGCATCTGCGCGGCGATGCTGGCGTGCAACATGATCACAGAGGGGGCTGAGCAGGGGCTGCCATGGTCAAAGTTCTTGGCCGTCACAATGGTCTGCGCAGAAGCTTCGATGTCGGCGCTGGCATCCACATAAACGGGCACATTGCCCGAGCCCACGCCAATGGCGGGGTTGCCCGAGCCGTAGGCGGCGCGCACCATGGGCGTGCCGCCGGTGGCCAAGATCACGTCAGTTCGGACATCGCGCATCAGCGCGCCTGTGGCCTCCACCGTGGGGCGGGTCAGGATCTGCAAGGCATGTGCCGGACCCCCGGCTTTTTCAATGGCCGCTTGCAACTCATGGGTCACTGCGGTGCAGCAGCCCAGCGCCACCGGGTGCGGCGAAATGACCAGCGCGTTGCGCGTCATCAGGCACAGGATGGTCTTGAAAATGATGGTGGCCACCGGTGATGTGGAGTTGGACAAACCCACCACCACACCCGCAGGGCGGCCGATTTCGACGATGCGCAGTGCATCGTTGCGGCGCACACCGCCAAGGGCCACGTTGTCCCAAGCCGTGGGCGTCAGCGTGCAAGCAATCTGGTTCTTGGCGATCTTGTCGGCCACTTTGCCGATGCGGCTTTCGCGCACGGCCCACTCGGCATAAAACTCAGCGCGCGGCAGCAATGCGGCGGCCACTTCTTTGGCCACCCGCTTGCCTTCTTCGGGCGTCCACAGCGCCAGCGTGGCAGCGGCTTGCCGGGCGCGGCCCAACAAGTCACGGGCCTCCTGCAAGGCAGCCAGGTCGTGGTCGGCCAGATCGATGGGGTTGCTTGAACTCATGTCAGAGGGTGTCTCAAGTTCAACGGCGCTGAGCGGCGTTGGCCACGGCGTTCAGGTCCACGCTTTCGAGTGCGCTGAAGATGGCTTCGACCGCTTGTTGCTCACGCGGGCTGGCGGCTTGCATGCGGGTGGTGTCCAGCAGCTGGCGCATGACCGAAGGCTGACCACTTGCTGAAGCACCGGCACCGGGGTTGAGCGTGGGCACAAAGCTGCCGCAGGTCATGCGCTGGCCTGCGCGGTAGTGTGGCGCGTAGTCGAACACGGCGTAGTGCTGTGTGGCGCAGTTGTCCCACATCGCCACCGAATCTTTTTCCCAGCGAAAGCGCACCATGAATTCAGGCTTTTTGACCCATTCGTACAACATGTTCAGCACCGACTCGGACAAGTCCATGTGCATGCCGAGCAGGCGTTTGGTCCAGATCGAGTTGACAAACAAAATCTTGCGGCCGTTGTAGGGGTGCGTGATCACGGCCGGGTGGGTTACCGTGGGCGTGTTCTCGATCATCTTGCACTCTTGGGCACTGGCCTGCACCATCATGCCGCTCTTGGCCGAGGCCCGTTGTGCCAGGCGCTCGTTGGCATTGATGCGGCGAAAGTGCCAAGGCAAATCGTGGTCGGCCTGCAGGCCCTCCAGCATTTGTTGCATGCCGGGGTTGAGCGCGTCATACGCAGCGCCACCGTGCATCCACATCGTGTCGCCGCCAGAAGGGGGTAGGTCGGTGATGCGCAAGATCGAGACCATGTTGGGCTTCTTGCGGAAGGTCACGTCGGTGTGCCAGCGGTCGGTCTCAGGGGCTTCGTTGCCCTCATTCGAGATCAACTGAATGTGTGGATGGCCCTCTATGTGAGGAAAGAACTCGTGCTTTTCCATCTCGCCAAAGTTTTGGCCTAGACGAATGTAGGCCTCGGGCTTCAGGGCCTGCTTGCGGAAGAACACCACACCGTGTTGCCACAGCGCTTGCTTGATCTCTTCGTAAACGTCTTCCGAGCGGGTGGTGTTCAGGTCAACGCCGCTGATCATGCCGCCGATGGTGGGCGTCATGGGGTCGACTTGGATGTGACGGAATTTCATGGTTGTATCTCCTTGATGTGGTTTTTGCTCGCAGGCTTCATTGCCAGTGCAGCAAACGGCGTTCGATCCAGTTCATGAGCTTCATGATCAGCACCCCAATGAGCGCCAGATCAAACAGCAGAGACCACACGCCGTTGACGTTGAATGTGGATCCCAGATAAGCGAGTTGTTGCCCGAGGCCACGCTCGGAAGCAATGACTTCTGCGCCCACCACGCCCAGCAGGGCATAGATCACGCCCAGGCGCAATCCTGAGAAAAGCACCGGCACAGCGCCGGGCAAGGTGACCGAGAAAAACATTTGCCGACTGCTGGCACCCAGGGTGCGCGTGAGCGTCACATGGTCCTGGCTGACGCCACGAATCCCCGCCACCGTGCTGGACAGCACGATGAAGAACGTGAGAGACACGCCCAGAGCGATCTTGGAGCCGATGCCCAAACCAAACCACAAAATGAACAGCGGCACCAAGGCAATGCGCGGCAGCACATTGAAGGCCGAGATGTAGGGGTCGCAAAAGGCCTCGAACTTGGGCCAGGTCACAAAGGCGAGGCCTGTGACCATAGCGGCGACCGAGCCCATGACAAACGAAGCCAATACGGCCGACAAAGTCCAGCCCAGATCGCCCCATAAGCGGGCGTTGGCAAGATTTTCCAGCGTGAACTGGATGATGCCGAGCGGGCTGCCCATGAAACTCGGGTCTACCCAACCGGCTCGGGCACCCCACTCCCACAGACCCAGAAACACGCAGACAAACAGGGCATGCTGCGCCAGCGTGCGCAATGTTTCAGCCTTCATGGTGCACCCAACCTTCTTCGAGATGTTTCCACACCTGGGTGTAGGTGCGTCGGAAGTCATCGCTGGTCTGCAGCTCGCGGATGGAGCGCGGACGCGCCAGCGGCACCTGCACATCGGCCACGATGCGGCCGGGCCGCGAGGACATCACCATCACCCGGTCGGCCAGTGCCACCGCTTCAGACAAGTCGTGCGTCACAAACAGCACCGTTCGGTTGCCGTCTTGACACAGCTGCAGCAGCAGGTCTTGCAATTGCAGCTTGGTTTGCGCATCCAATGACCCAAAGGGCTCGTCCATCAGCAACAGGGGCGAAGGCATGGCAAAAGTGCGTGCCAGCGCCACGCGCTGGCGCATGCCATGAGAGAGGGCTTTGGGCAGTCGGTACTCGGACCCACCCAGCCCGACTTTCTTGAGCATCACTGCGGCCCTTTCCCGGGCCTCTGCGATGGGCACACCCCGCACCTTCAGGCCAAAGGCGGCGTTGTCCAGCGCGTTGAGCCAGGGAAACAGGCTGTCGCGCGCCAACATGTAAGCCACCTCATGGCTGCCGAGTGCCGGCTGTTCGCCGGCCACCAGCAGCCGCTGACCTGCAGGCAAATCCACCAGCCCCGCGCACAGGTTGAGCAAGGTGGTTTTGCCGCAGCCGCTCGGACCTGCAAGCGCGACAAACTCCCCCGCCTTGACGTGCAGGTCTACGCCCTGCAACACCAGGTTGGTGCCGTCAAAACTCAGGTCGATGCGCTGTGCGTCGATCATGCATGTTCCCTGGACAAATCGCGATGGCCGAGGTTCAAGGCAAGACTGCGGGGGCCATGTCCACTCTGCCGGGCAACAGCTTGTTTTCGGTCATGGCATCGGCCACCGCCTGCATGGCAGGCACGGTGCCACGGGCCTTGAAGTTGCCGATGGAGTTGCGCAGGCTGACCTCAGCGATCTGGTCTGCATTGGGCAATTGCAGGGCAAAGGTCTTGCGCAGGATCTCCAGTGTCTTGCCGAAGTTGGCCGGGTTGGCGATGAAAGCATCCGACAAATCCAGCATCCTGCGGATACCGGCCACCGTTTGCGGATTGGCCGCTGCCCACTCGCTCTTCACAGCCATGGTGCCAGCGCCGCCACGGGTCGCCAGCATGCTCTTGGGGCCCTGACCTTTGCGGGGGTCCACCACCAGGCGGCAGGCTTTCAGCACCTCGCACATGCCATCGGTGGGCGGGAAGGTCATGATCAAATCAACTTGGCCGCGTGTGAGCGCAGGAAATGCGGTGTCGGGCGCGCCCACAGCCACAAAGGTCACATCGTTCGCGGTCAGGCCCACATCCGCCAGCATGTCGATGACTTGGAATTCAGCGCCTGAGCCACGTTGGGTCACGCCGATTTTCTTGCCTTTGAAGGACTTGACCACACCGGGGTAGCCTTCTTTTTCGGTCGCTAATTCGGTTTTGGCACCTGCGGCCATGAAGAACACCGGGTCAGCGAAGCCTGCGGCAATGATGGAAATGGGGGCCTTGCGGGCCACGGCTGCAGCTGCGACTTCGGTCGGGCCAAAAAACACTTCGATGTCACCAGCGAGCATGGTCTGCATGCCCAATGGCGCTGCCGGGATGGTGCGCAGTTCGCAGCGAATGCCCGCTTGCTGGCAAAAACCTTGTTCTTGGGCCACACGCACCAACAGATTGCCGGTGCCAGGATAGTCCTGGAAGCGCACCACAGACTGCGCCATGGCGCTGGCACCCAAAGTCAGGGCGATCGCACCCAGGCTGGTGCGTACTAATGCAGGGGCAGAAAATTTCATGTCGTCTCCAATGGGGTTCTTTGACTTGATCACCGTCAAGCTCGGTGTTCCGATTTAATGGCCCCCAGAGGCCGCGAATTGTTTCTGATGTGACAATTTAGGGGAAAGCACTCAAAAAAACATTGCCCCAGGACGGAGACACCATGCCCTTGCCCCCCCATCGCCCCTCCATCAGCTCGCCCAATGACCCGCGTGAACCGGCTTACAAGGCACTGGATGCCGATGTCTTCACCAAGGTGTGGGCAGAAAACTCGGCACTGACGGCACGATCGGCCAAAGCGCTGCACAGCGTGGGCGTGTTGCGCTCATGGACAGAAGGACAAGTGGTGCTCAGCAGAGGCCAATCCACTTCGACCGCCTTGCTGCTGGTTAAGGGGCGCTTGCGGGTGAGCGTGACCACGCCCGAAGGCGAAGAGCAATTGCTGCGCTGGATGCTGCCTGGGGAAATCTCGGGCTTGAGCTCGGTGTTTGCAGAAACCACTTACCCCGCAGATTTGGTGGCCGTCGGCCCCACCCAGGTGTTGCACATTGAGCGCACTCGCTTGGTTGACCTGATCACCCGCGACCCGGCCGTGGCGGTGGATTTGCTGCGCATTTTGGGCCTGCGCATCAACCAACTGTTTGACACTCTGGCCGATCAAGGCATGCACAGCCTGAAACAACG
>JBIKRC010000003.1:0-20861 GCA_044349375.1 Limnohabitans sp. | reverse complement strand
CAGAGGGCGGTCGAGCGTGTCGTATTTCCAGTCACCCACCGCGCCAAACAGCACGGCGTCAGACGCCATGGCCAGCTTGAGCGTGGCTTCGGGCAGGGGGTGGCCAAACGCGTCATATGACGCGCCGCCGACCAGGGCGGTTTCCATCTCGAACTTCAGGTCGAGCGTGTTCAAAACTTTGACGGCTTCGGCGACGATTTCGGTGCCGATGCCATCACCGGGGAGGACTGCGATTTTCATGATGAGAGGCGAGCAAGCTCGAGAAAGGATAAAAACGTTGAATGTAAATCGCTATTTTAAGTGGGCTTCCAAGTCAAATGCGTTGATCGAAGCTATTCGTTCTTCGACGGCAAGTAAAGCACGCTCACAGGATTCAGCGCAAACAGCTTGGTCTAAAACTTTGTGTTGTTTTATTTGGGTGCTGGGCTGCAAGGTGCCACCTGTCAAAGCGCACGAAGGACGTTTCTAACGTCTCTGGTCAACAATGGCCTGCAAAGGACTGCAAAGGACTGCAGGCCGTGCGGCATAGCTGATGTGGTCCACGCTTAAGCATTTGTCACATTGCACACGGTGCGCACCCCCTGGGCGAAGTACTGCATGCCCTGCAGAGGTGAGGTCTTGAGGTGCGCGCGTTCGTCCTCGAACATGGCCTGCAGTTTTTGGCAGCATGCCCTTTGTATATTTCGAAAATATAGTTTTAATTATAACTAAATATTTTTTGGTGAATTTGATAAATAATCTATACTAACTTAAATTTAATGATTTAAATATTTAACTTGTGAAATCATCCCAAAGACAATTCGATGAATATTGCTTGCTGCGGGTGTACAGAGTTTTGTGTAAATCGGGTGCTGACCTGTCCTCCACAAACCGTCCAGTCATATCAGGTGACGCCCCCAATTTTCATCAAAGAAAAGAACCTGTCATGAAAAATATCATTCGCCTTGCACTGTCCGCTTTGAGCATCATCGTGTTGAGCGCCTGTGGCGGTGGCGGCACTGGCAGTACCGTTAGCCAAACCAGCGCCGGCTTCACGGTTGAGGGCGGCTTGGCACAAAAAGGCCCGCTGCTCAAGGGCTCGCGCGTGACGATTTCCGAGCTCAATCCGCTGAACTACCAACCCTCGGGCCGGAGCTACGATCTGCTGACCAAAGACAATATGGGCGGCTTCACCTCCTCGGGCATCAACTTCACCCGCCAGCACGTGCAGACCTTTGCCCAAGGTTATTACCTCAACGAACTCACTGGGGTGATGGCCACCGACTCGGTGCTGCTGCAGGCGCAAGGCGACCTGACCCTGGACCGCTTGGTCAACGTCAACTTGCTCACCACCCTGGCCGGGCCGCGCACGGTGGCGCTGGTGACCGACAGCACCAACGCCTACAAGCTCTCTACCTACCGTAACTTTGCCGCCTCGCGCACCCAGGCGCAAAAAGAAGTGCTGGCAGCCTTTCGCATCTATAACGTTGCGGACATGATGAACCTTGACACCAGCCTCACCACCGTCACGGTGCCCAACAATTTCAGTGAACTCGACATCTCCAAAACCGCCACGCTCAACAAGATTTTGGTGGCCTTGTCAGCGCTATTCATGCAAACTGGTACCAACGGCGTGGGCGTGAGCCAATTCATCGCCAACTTCCAGCTCGATTTGGTGGACGACGGACTGATCAACGGCACTGCGGGCTCCAGCGCATTGCGAGCCAGCATCGACACCGCCTCTGCAGCGGTGAACCTGAGCACTGTTGCCACCAAGCTCAACACTTTCTACGCGGCGTCAAATAATTTGAATGCCTTGACGAGCAGCACGACGTTTGCAGCAGCCGATCTGACGCCCTGGGTGGACAGCTCGGGCGGCACGGATCTGGTGGTGGATAAGTTCAAGTCCAGCAGCACCACAGCCGTGGTCAGCACCGTGAGCAAATCAGCCGCTTATACGGCGGGCACAGACGACGCGGGCACGTGCTTCTCGGTAGGAACACTCACCACGGGTGCTACTGGCGCTTTGTACGTCAATGGTGCCACCACAGCCGTCACGGCCCCAGTGCTGGTGACCAAGGGCCAAAGCGTGGTCTTGGGGCTGACTGCCACCGTATCAGGCACTTATGCTGGTTTTATCCAGCGCTCTGCCGCCACGTCAGGTGTTTGCCCAGCGACAACGCCCACGACCGGGACAACCCGGCTGCAAAAGTACAGCATTACTGCTGCCGCCACTGGGATCGTGCCAGGGGCACCCACCAGCGTGGTGGCAACGAAAGGTGATGCTCAAGCCAGCGTGGCGTTCACTGCGCCCACAACGATCGGCAGCTCTGCGATCACGGGCTACACCGCGTCTTGCCAAACTGGCACTGCCACCGCCATCACAGCCACGAAAACGTCCAGCCCGGTTGTGGTGACTGGCCTGACCAACGGCAGTTTGTATTCCTGTACGGTCAAGGCAACCAACAGCGCGGGAACCGGCGCGGCCTCCTCTGCGGCCGCGGTGACGCCTGCGGCCACGGTGAAGCCGGGCACGCCCAGTATCACCTCGGTCACGGCAGGTGCCACGCAAATTACGGTTGCCTTTACGTCGTCGACAAGCGGCGGAACGGCCGCCACCTTTACCGCGACATGCGCGGCCACGGGAGCGGCCAGTAAAACACAAACCGGAGCGACCAGCCCCTTGGTGGTCACAGGGCTGACGAATGGCACGGCTTACACCTGCTCGGTCAAGGCAGAAAACGACATAGGGACCAGCGCGGCTTCCACCGCCAGCAGCTCAGCTATGCCTGTAGCGGCCAGCACGACAGTTTCCTATTCAACCCCTGCCAACTTTGAGACACTAGTCGCCAAAAGTTATGCAGGCACCCCGGCGCTTTCCAGCACAGTCACCAACCGTGGTTACTACATGGTTTCGAACGCTGCGACAGCCAGCACCACGTCCAGCTACGCCACCATCGGCTCGACCTACAGTGCGACAACGGGCTACACGCTTGCATCTGGCACGCTGGCCTCGAGCTCGACCTATAAAGACTATCTGACAAAGACCATGCAATTGGTGGCAGTGGTGGACGGTAGCAATACCTACTACCGCATCGATTCCTATTTACACCCGAACAACTCCATTGACTGGGGCGGAAGCACCACCAGCCCCAATCTGAAGTTTGTCAATAATTTTGGCAAAACGAGTACGACTGGCAACGGCTATGTGACCTTCGCCGTGACCATTAATGCAACCACAAAAGCGGCTACCTTGCAGGCAAAAAATCGCTATACCTACGCGACAACGCCGACCACTGTCAACGGAAATACCGTCTACACCGCCTCGTATACCAAGGACAGTTCCTTCGCGGGTTCGGGCTTGTACGTCAAACTGGCGAGTGGTGCTTACGCATTGAACGCAACAGCGACGTCCTTTTACCTGTACTCGACGCCGCTGTCACTCGGGATGCCATCGTTCATGAATCCAAACAACGTTGCTTTTGTGGAGAACAGCGCTGCACCCTTTTTGTCCAAGGTGACAACGACCTCTGTCGAGGGCTCTACAGGCATTTACTCAAAAGTCAATTCCACCTATAACAGCCAGGTGGCCACTGCTGGAACCAACACGGCGACCAAGACGGCGGCCACCGCCATGTTGGCAGCGATCAAGACCGCCGTGGAGGCCAACGGCGAGAAACTTCGGTATTCCACCGACGTTTATACGGCCTACCGGGATGCCGCATTGGCGACCAAGCTGGTCAGTGACTCGATCGCCGACGGCACGCCCGGGCAAAACTTGGTGCCTTATGTGTATTTCACCAACGAGTACGCAACATCTTCCACAGGTGTAAAAACCTACCATCCCTTTATGGTGGTGGTGAGTTACGGCAACCAGGCCTCACCCAACGGGTTAAAGGATGTGCCCCATCCACCCGGCAGCTCCGGATCAGATTACAAGGACGCCACTGTGACGCGTTATTCGAATCTTGAGAACTACATCTTCATGATTCCCATGAAGGACTACGGCCAAGTCACGTCTGTTACCACCAACGTGTATCCAAGCGGGGGCGCCGGCACATCTGTCACCAAGAACTTGTGGTACGACATGCAATCGATTCTTTGGACCGCGGTTGCCACTGCTAACGTTTACACCTGGGCCGACTCGGCAGACAACGGAATTTTGATCAACGGTTCGGTCATGTTTCCTGCCTACAACAACGGACTCGTTCCGTCTCATTTGGCTGGAGAATTGTCGGCCAACGGATGCCACGTGGGCCAGGGCGGCGGGGGCCCGCACTGCCATGCGGATGGCTATCAGTCTGGCCAGGGCCTGACTCTTTACAACGACGCCGACTACGTGGGTAAAACCCATCCCCCCTTGCTGGGTTTTGGCTATGACGGTATCGCGCTTTTTGGCCGATACCGCAACACCACCGACAGCACCATGTTGGGCTACAACACATTGGACAGTTTTGGTGGCCATAACCACGACGCCATGGGTTACCATTACCATGCGCATACGGTGTCAGGTCACATATCGACGGATGCGAAGGGTGTGACCGCGACCAAGGACATGTATCCCTTGATGAAGGGTGCCTATATCGGCAACACCAACAGTATTCCTTTCTTTAGAACCGGCGACAGTTACACCACCAACAAGTACCTGGGCGGGAAATAGTACTGGTAGTGAGCTTGAATTGGTCTCATAAGGCGGCTGTCATCCTAACAGCTGCCTTTTTTATTGTTTGCAAACCGGGCTGATGCACGAGCTTCAGCCTATGCCCAGAGCAAGACCATGGCGCATGATCCATGCATCGCTTTGCAGCTCGATTGGTTTTCGGCAGAAAATCAGCCGATGAACAAACAGGGTACGGTGTTCAGATCAGCGCAAATGTCGCGTGATTGAACAGGTTCAATTCACGAAAAGCCGTCAATTCTTTGCCAAAACCACCATCCCCCCATGATCACCGCAAAGCCTAAAAAGTATTTTTTAATTCGCCCTACGGCATCTGAGCCAAGCCACTTGGACAGCAGTTGGAAAAATGCCACCCCTATCAAGGCCACCCCCAACTGCCCGATTTCAATGCCTGCATTGAAGCCGGCCAGACTGGTCAATTTGCCCGTGCCGCTCAAGCCCAGGTCTGAGAAGGCATCTGCCAGTCCCAAGCCGTGAACGATGGCGCAGGCAAACACCAGCATCGAGCGTTGCAGCAGGGAATGGTCGTGCCGGGCGCGGTGGCGAAACAGTTCTTTCAATGCGATCAGCACGATGGTGGCCGCAATGGCCGGCTCGACCAGAGCAGCCGGAGCGGTCCAATCCAAGCTATTGCAGATGAGCAAAGTCACAGCATGGCCGACTGTGAAAGCGGTCAAGACAGACACAATCGCCCACAAGCTGGTTTCGGCCGCCAGAACCACCAACAGAAACAGCAAATGGTCAGTTCCCTCTAGGATGTGCTCAATGCCCAACTGGATCTGGGTTTGCAGCACCTTGAGCAGGGATGGCAAAACATCTCTTTCTGGACTCTTTGGGGTGAGGGTCATCAGTTGCGTCTCTTCCCCACGGGTCACGGTGATGTATTGCCGCATCTCATCGGCTTGTTGGCCAAACAGGTCCAGCTTGAACCGCAGATCCTGGCCCGTGTCGGTCAAGGGAAAATGCCCCATGACCAACAACTGCCGTTCGGGGGCGGGTTTGTCGCTGCTCAAAGACAATTGAATCAGCAGGCCATCCAGTGCTAGCGCCCCTGTGGCGCTGCTGAGCCCGATGCCGCGCCTGATTTGGGTTTCTATGGCTGGCAGGTGTGCATGGAACTCTGTGCTGGACAGGAGCCCGTCACCGTCGTCATCGACCCCCTTCAAGCCAGAAACAGGGATGGACATGGCCAGGTAGGCTTGCTCGGCTTTGAGACTCAGGGAACCCTTTTGTGCATCGATCAAATGCGCATGGGCCCCAGTCCAGCTAAGGAGCCCGAAAACCAGGCTCCAAACGCTGAACCACGCCGCAGGTGATGCTCTAAACATTTTGAATTTGTGGGCCATTGGCGATGGTTGGCCTCAATGGATGTCCACGATCGCCGTGGGAATTTCGGGGGTTAGCCAAAATTTATCCTCTTTGTTGGCAACAAAAATGGGGAAAAGTGCCGGGTGCAATTGCAATTGGATGCGCGAAACCGGCACCTTGCTGGACGCCTTGGCTTGAACCCGCATGGGGTCGATGTGGGAGGCCGCGTTGGGGGGCATTTGGATCAAGATCAAACTGACCTTCATGGCCTCGCGGATCAGCTGTTTGTTGGGCAGCTGCCACTGCATCAGTCTGAGCTTGGCCCCCGTGGGCAAAGTGAAAAAGGATTGGGCGCTCAACGCTTGGGTCAGCTTGTCCAGTTCTTTGTCCATCGCGGCATCGGACAGATTGGAAAAACTCTGCAGGAATTCACCAGGGTGAGAATTCGGAGCCAGATGCCTGTGGAGCAAGGGCAACAAATTCAGTGAGAAATCACACTGAAGGTGACGGCCATCTACCAAGGTGATGTCGAGTTGATTGTTGTGACCGACAGCTTGTGCAACTGTGGCAAATGGTAAAGACACAGAGGCCTGTTCATCGCCCCGTGTGACCGCACCGATTTTAGGTGCGCTGGGGACAGTCACTCCGGCAGCAAAAACCGTGGTGAAGGCATTCAAAAGGCATAAGACCACCACACAAGACCTGAGACGCGAGGCAGGGGTTCGACGTGCAATGTTCATCGGCTTGTTTTCTTATGGAGACAATATGTTGACATTATAACTATATAAAATTTACTAAAAATGAGATTTTTCGTTTATAAAATAACTCTTTATAAATCATAAACAATATTTTCGTATTTGACAATTAGAAAATGGCTGCCTTGCAGCGCACAAAGTGGGGTTTTGCCAGCAGATGGTGCTGGGCATTCTCCGTATTACAAGAGATATCACGCCACATTGGCTTGCGCAAGCATCGCTGCAGATCTTTGATCTTTTAGCAGCACCTCGAGCATGGCGGTCAGCATCTCTCCATCTCAAATTGAAATCCCGAGCCTAAGCAGCCGGTCTCAGTGTCCTGTTCTTTGCCCGAGGAAGTGATTCGAGCTTACGGCGGAATTCCGGGAAGCGTGGCTGCTCGATTTTTCTGACATTCCGATGTTGCGTGAATCAGCAAACGAACAACAAAAAAAAATAGATTGTCACAATTGTCAGCGTGAAAAATGATAAGATCGTTTAAACCTTTGAAAATTTAGGAAAAGATCAAAAAATGATTGTAAGATATTTATTGGTTTTTTCATCATTTAATTTTTGAAATTAACATTTTGTATGAAAAAAATTGTAAAAAAAGTAAATTCGAAAGCCAGTCTTCCGTTCATTGCGATCGGGGCAGTACTAGTCGATCAAGCTGTTGCTAGCTTGCGTCCGTCGGTTGAGAACCACTTCTTGGACCTGAGCCAAGCAAGCGCAGCTTTGGATCACATCAGCGCTGATCAATCTGCGGCCTCTGGCTCGGGAATTTCTGATCAACTGGCAGCCTTGAACGCGTTGGTCCAGACAGAATTGGCCTTGGTGTCTGGTGCTCTGGATGATCTATCGATCGGATCAATTGATGGTCTGAGTTTATTTGCTGGCGAAAACGCATCCTCGGAAACACTTTCCCTGGAAGGAGCGAGCGAAGAGGGCATGGGCAACCCCATCTTGCTTGCACAAGCTGACGCCTCTCGTGAAACTCTGACGGATCAACCCAACCCTGTTCTGGCGCAGTTGTCACAGGGCACAACTCAACAGTCAAATCAGGCATCCTCTGCCAGTAAACCTGCAGAGAAAGCAGTCAGCACAGGTGACAGTGAGGGGTTTAATTGGCCACTGATTGGTGGCGCATTGGCGGGTTTGGCTTTGCTGTCCGGTGATGGAGACCTCGCACCAACGAACGCCCCGACTGAAGCGCCAACTTTTACGCCAACCAGTGCACCGCTAGACAAGATTTCGCCAACGGCAAGCATCTCCATCGCGGACAAAACTTTGACCTCTGGAGAGCAGACCACCATCACCATTACCTTCAGTGAACTGGTCAAAAACTTTGAGTTGTCCGACTTGAGTTCGCCAAATGGTGTTGTTTCTGACTTGGTTCAAAGCACGAGCAACCCCCTTATTTGGACGGCCAAGTTCGTCCCTAGCGTCTCCACTGAAGACCTCACCAACGTAGTGGCACTCATTGGTGAATATGCCGACTTGGCGGGCAATGCTGGAGCCACTGCTTCTAGCGAAAACTTCATCGTGGCCACCAAATTGGATGGCGGCGCAGTGGCGGATGGCTACATCGATGGCGCTACCGTTTTTCGTGACCTCAACGGAGATGGGATCCTAGGAGATGGCGAAGATTCGGTCTTGACCGGGCCGGGTGGTATTTTTTCAGGGCTGGGCGGCTATGGGGGCACGATTGTCGCTTTTGGTGGTACTGATATTTCAACGGGGTTGGCATTCGCAGGGGTTTTAAAAGCCCCAGGTGGCTCAGCAGTCATCAACCCCTTAACCACCTTGGTTGAAGCGGTCATGGGTGATACGAGTGGCAAATCGCCAAGCGAAATTGCTTCCATGATCTCATCGGCAGAAGCCAAGGTGGCCAATCTGCTGGGTATTGACCCAAGCCTCTCCATCACACAAATAGATCCCATTGCACTGATTGCAGCTGGTGGGCCCGGTGCTGCTGCTGCTTTGAAGATGCAGCTCGCTGCAATCCAAGTTGCCAACGTGCTGGTGACACTCACTCAGTCGATTATCAACTCAGGGGTATCAACCGATGCAGCCGCTGCATCGTTGTTGATGTCCGACGCGCTGGCCAGTTTGATCAACAATGCTTCGGCAGATGGATTGGACCTGGGTAACGCAAGTGTGATCAATGGTTTGTTTGCCTCCGTGGTGAGCGCGGCATCTGAATCAGGCAGTGTCAGCGCAGCATCTTTGGCATCGCTACAAAGCGTTGCTGCCCAAGCGTCAAATGCCTTGGCCGCGGTCAATGCAAAAATTGATGCGATTGACCTGAACTCAGGTATTCAGGGACTGACCAATGCTGTTGCTGCCCAGTTGGTCATTGTTGGTGAAAGCGGTTTGTTGAACGCCTTGAGTTCGGGGCAAGAATTTTCGACTGACAATTTAGATCAACTCATCAATGACAACTTAGATGATGTCAAGGATGTTGTGGCACCAACCACTGCGCCAACCACTGCGCCAACCACTGCGCCAACCACTGCGCCAACCACTGCGCCAACCACTGCGCCAACCATTGCCCCTACTGAGGCGCCAACCAGTGGACCCGATGAACCCGATGGGATTTGGGATATCTCTAATCCTGACGATCCTGACCAACAAAATATCGATTTTGATGTCACCGATACAGGCACCGTCAATCTGAACACCAGCTTGAGCGCCTTGTCCGCCATGGGCATTGACAGTGTCGTGGCTGCCACAGGCAGTGGTGTTAATTCGGTGAACGTGATGGGCTATGGCTCGGCCACTGAAGTGACGGGCCTGTTGTTTGCAGAAGACTTGGATGTGAACCTGCAGTTGACCGCAGCTGATGATGCGTTGGTTAGCACAGACGGCGTGGGCACGGTCACCCTGAACACCAGCTTGAGCGCCTTGTCCGCCATGGGCATTGACACCATCACAGGCTTCAGCGGCACATCCGTCGTTATTCAGGGCGGAATCGGTCAAATGTCATTGAGTGAGATCATGGATCTTGGCTTGAATTTTGCCGATGGAGGTGATGATGGCAGCGATCTGTTCGTCAACTTGGACATGACCGATGCCGGATCGTCAGTGTTGCTCGATACAGGGGATGCAGTCATTCTGCGTGACATGGGCATTGACTTCATCAATGGAGATGAAGTGGAAGACTATATATTTATGTAACCGAGAAAATTCCTCTTTTAGATACAACCAGCCGAAATCAAAATTCGGCTGTTCTTTTGGTGCCTATGTTCGGCTTTATAGATAAATTTCTCAATACCAACACCAAACCCGGACCCAATGCGAATCCGGTGTCTGAATTGCTTGGGCAGTGCAAACGCTCGTTCATGTTTGTTACACTTTTGACGATGGTGATCGAAGTGCTGTCGATCACACCCATCATCTTCATGTGGAACTTGTTTGACCGTGTGATCTCAAGCCGAAGCCTTGTGACTTTGGTATCTTTGGGGGTGCTGGTCTTATTGGCTTATGGATTTTGGTCGGCCTTGGACTGGATACGAACACGCATGATGATTCGCATCTCTCTGAGAATGGATTGGGACATCGCTGCAAAAGTATTTGATGCATCTTTCAGGCGCTATGTGGCACGCAAAGATGTCGATGTGCACCAAGTGATGGAGGATGTCGTCAAGCTTCGGCAGTTCATGACAGGCCAATCCATATTGGCCTTGATGAGCGCGCCATTTGCCATCATTTTCATCCTGATTGGCTGGGCATTTCATCCTTACTTGGCCGTCTTCATCTTTGTCGCGACGGCTTTGCAATTCATCGCCTTCTATTCAACCAGTCGCATCACCACACCCGTGTTGCGAGAGGCCAATACGGCAGCCTCCGTAGCCGCCAGGTTGGCCGCGCAAACGTTGAATAAATCCAACACCGCTTTGGCTTTGGGGATGTTGGGTTCGATCCGAAAAAAATGGTTCTTGAAGCACCAGTATTTTCTGGGCATGCAAGTCAACGCCAGCGAATCAGCAGGTCTGGTGGGTGGCTTTACCAGCTATTTGGGTCATGCCATGCCCTCCATGCAACTGGCACTCGGTGCCTATTTGGTGATCCAAGGTGAGATCACTGGCGGCATGATGATTGCCGCTTCATTTTTACTGACCAGGTCCATGAAGCCGATCAAACAAGTGATGGGCAGTTGGCCTCAAATTCAAGCTGCCCGTCAGTCATTGGAGCGGCTGAATTTGATCATTTCTGAAGACGATGAGCAAACGGCTCGAATGACATTGCCATCACCCACAGGGCATTTGGTGGTTGAAAACTTGGTCGTGCAACCTCAAGGCGGCAAAGCCATTTTGGATCAGATCAATTTCAAACTTGAACCGGGCCAAGTACTGGGTGTGATTGGCGCCACTGCAGCAGGTAAAACCTCATTGACCCGTGCCCTGGTGGGGCTTTGGTATCCCAGCAGTGGACATGTCCGATTGGACGGAGCGGATGTAGCCCCATGGATTCGTGACGATCTGGGTGGATACATTGGCTATGCCGCTCTCGAGACAGACTTGTTCGAAGGCACATTGGCTGAAAACATTGCCAGGCTTGGCCCGGTTGACCCAGAAAAAGTCGTTGCCGCAACCAAGGCGGTTGGCATTCACGAAACCATTCTTTCATTCCCCAAAGGATACGAAACTTTGGTGGGAGAAACGGGGCAGGCGCTCACGGGTGGGCAAAGGCAAAGAATTGCCATTGCACGGGCGATTTATGGTGACCCCGTTTATTTGGTGATGGATGAACCCAATGCCAGCATGGATGACGCCGGCGAAGCCTCCTTGATGAAGTTGATCAAGAGTTTGAAGCTGAAGAAAACCACCGTCATTTTCACCACGCATCGGCCTAAGTTGTTGGCTGTCGCAGACATGATGCTGGTCCTGAAAAATGGACAGCAAATGCTGTTGGGTCCAACCCAAGAAGTGTTGAATCAACTGAATGAAAAAAGAGTAACTTTGATCAAGCAGCAAAAACAAGCTGCGGCTCCAGTCTCGCAAGGAGAAGGGGCATGAAGCATCCGCAAAAAGGATCGTGGGGCCTCAATTGGGTATTTGACCGCTTGACCCAATGGGCCAAATCGTTCAATCCCTACGTTCCTGAAGACCTTAAAAAAGAAGGCATGGAGCCGGTTCGGATCGAAGAGTCGCAGGTCAAACGCCAGTCAGGCAAAGTGGTCATGGTGGCTTTTGCCATTTTTTTGGTATGGGCTGTCACAGCGCCCTTAGATCAAGGTGTCGTTATCTTTGGAACAGTTGTCGTCCAAGGCAGTCGCAAAGCCGTGCAACACCCATCGGGTGGGGTGGTGTCACAAATTTTGGTGCGTGAGGGTGATGAAGTCCTTGAAGGCGATGTGGTACTGAAAATCAATCCCCTCAATGTGGATTCCAATTTGCTTCAAGCTGAAAATGAATTTATCAATGCGCTGGCATCTTACTCACGACTGTTGGCTGAAAGACTGGATGAAAAAAGCATCAAGTGGGAAGCCGAATTGTTGTCGATGAACAAAAAAGCGCAGGTCAAAGAAGCCATGATCCTTCAGTCAGCGCTATTTTCTTCCAGGCGCTCAGAATACTCAGGGCAAAGAGACATCTTGCTCAGGCAAGCACAGGGTCTGCGTGAGCAACTTCAAGACAAACAGAAAATTTTGAAGCTGCGAGAGTCTCAAATAGGGGCCATCACCGAAGACGCAGAGAGTATGCGCAAATTGGCAATGGATGGGTTTGTGCCCCGAACAAATGCCAATAATTCAGAAAGATCAAGCGTAGATGCGCAAATTGGGCTGACCAGCCTGCAGGCGGAAATGTCTACGATCAAGACCTCGCTGGCTTCCAATGAATTGGAACTGAGCAAAATCAAATCAGCCTACAACCGCCAGGTCGACACAGAGCTCAATGAGGCTCAAAAGTCCAAAGAAGGTTTGCGTGCCAAGGTGCTTTCTCTGCGCTTTGATCAAAGTTTGAGTAACGTCAAAGCGCCCACCAGCGGCGTGGTGGTCGCCCTAAAAGCGCACACAGTCGGAGGTGTGATCACTGGTGGGCAAGTTCTGATGGAAATTGTGCCCAAAGAGCAAAAACTGATTGTTGAAGCGGCAGTACCGCCAGAAATGATCGATAAAGTTTCGGTCGGCTTGGTCACTGATCTACGTTTTACAGCCTTCAACACGCTCACAACGCCGGTGATTCCGGGTGTCGTGAAACTGGTTGGAGCTGACCGTTTGCCACCTCTTCCGCCACTCTTTCCGCAGGAATATTTCCTTGCTCAAATTGAAACAACGCAACAAGGCCAACAACTGCTTCGTGAAAAATCGATCGTGGCCGGAATGCCCGTAGAAGTGGTGGTGAAGAGCGGTGAGAGGACATTCATGAGTTACCTCATCAAGCCGCTGACCGACCGATTTGCAGCCTCATTCAAGGACTGATGGCATGCAGCTTGTCATCACCAACCCGCTTTTAACATTTGGAAGACTCATTGGTGCGGTCATCATGTGTGCGCTTTTACCAGCTGTTTCAGGCGCCCAAAGCTTGTTGCGAGATTTCGAAAAGGCGCGCAATTTTGACCCCACATTTGCGGCTGCACGCATCGAAAACCAAGCAGGCGAGTTGGATGTAAAAATTGCACGCATGGCTTTTTATCCCAGCGCACGCGTCAGCTTGTCTCAATTGGATAACGAAAACAGTGACAGGACAACTCTATCAATCACTCAGCCGATACTCAGCTATGAAAAATGGCTGACATTGAAAGAAGTCGATCCCAAACTGGCTTTGGCAGGCGCCAAATTAGAGCAGAGTCAATACGATCTGGCGCAACGCTTGTTCAAGGCAGTTTCAGCACTGGTTGACACGAAAGAAAAACTCTCGCTCAACATCAAAAGCCTGAACGCCCTGGAAACACAGGCCTTGTCTGCTCGGCGGGCATATGAGCTGGGCATGGGCACCATCACGGACGTGCGTGACACAGAAGTCCGTCTTGCACAAGTAAAGTCACAAAGCTTTGTCCTGCAAGCTGCGAACGCAGCGGCTGAGCGTCAATACATTGCCTTGGTTGGTCATGCGTCATCTGTCGCAGCCTACACCTTGAAAACCAAGCTCAATGCTTTTAACTTGCCCCCGCTGGAAGATTTCATGCTGCGTGCTGAACAACGCAGTCCTGCGCTCAGATCCAATGCGGTGAGCATCACTTTGGCTGAAATTTCGAAACAAAAAACCCGTGCGGCCTTGATGCCCTCAGTCAACGCGTTTGTCCAGCGTTCACAAATCGGTGGCACGGCTGCTGTGAGTAACTCAGGAATTGCCTTACGAATGGACATACCGATTCAGGCGGGTAGTTTTTTCAAAGGCGCAGCAGCTGATTTGGACCTGAACAAAGCAAAAGAGCTTGAGCGCAACACCCGTCAACAGATCAGGTTGGATGTGGAGCGCTATTACAACCAATTGGAGGCAGTGCAGTCCGAATTATTGGTCAGGGCTGAAGCAATCAAAGCTTCCGAGCTCAGCCTTGAAGCCAATGAACAAAGCTTCAAAGGGGGTGTCCGAACCAAGCTCGATGTGCTCAATGCATTACAGGCCTTGTTTCAAGCGCGCGCTGACTATGCTTCAGCCCAACTGCGTTTGGGAGAAACTTTTCTGGCACTGCTGACTGTGGGCGCATCAGACGCCGATGCGGCCCTGGCGCAGATCAACGACATGTTGTTCACCGAGTAAACCGAAACACCATCGGTATCCCACATGACTACTGAACTACATCAACACTTGCTCGAAACGGACGCACATCGGCGTGCTGGACACTGGGCCAGTGCCCTCCAAGGTTATCTGCGCGTTGCGGATTGGTTATCGGACGAACCGGTCATTGAGCACAATTTAGGTCTTTGCTATTTTGCTTTGGGCAACAGTTCGCTGGCTGAAAAACACAGTTTGCGTGCCATGCAGCTCAAGCCCGAGCAGTGGCAGTCTGCCTTGATACAGGCCAAGGCCTTGACCGCAAATGGCAAAAAAAATCAAGCCCTCGAGTTGCTTGAAAAACTGGCCATCCAGTACCCCCTCGGTGCAGAAATCAGCATCGAGCTCGCCAAATTGTTGATGCAGCATGGTGGCGACGCCGCCCGGGCTTGCACTTTGGTTGAACCATTTTTAAACACCCCACACCACAGGGAAGCAGCAGCGGTGTTGCTGATTTCGCAACTCTACGACCGTCCTGAGAGTGTGGATGCAGAGGCCATCAGTGCCGCCCTGTGTGAGTTTTCTCAGACGCATTTGCAATTGCCAGATGCTGGTGAAACTGCTGCTGCTCCACAGCAAGCACCCAAAACACCCAAGCTACCCAAACGCGCAGGCCTGAATGCGAGCAAACGCCTGAAAGTGGGCTTGTTGTCGCCACAGTTTTCCGTGTCGCCGGTGTATTTTTTCACCTACGGCGCACTTCAATCGCTGGCCAATGAGGTGGATTTGGTTTTCTTCAACCGAGGCAAAAAGAACGACTGGGCAACCCAGTCTTTTCAGGCCTTGGCACATGATTGGTTGGACGTCAGCTTGTGCACAGCCGAAGAGCTGGCGGGTGTTTTGAAAGCGCACCACCTGGATGTGCTGGTTGATCTGGGCGGTTGGATGGACCCCGTGGGCCTTCATGCGCTGTCCGTCAAGCCAGCCAAAAAAATGTTCAAGTGGGTGGGAGGGCAATCGGCCACCACCGGCCTGCGCTCCTTTGACGGTTATCTGAGCGACGCATACCAAACACCGCCCGGCGTGGACCATTTGTACAGTGAGCCTTTGATTCGATTGCAATCAGGTTATGTCACTTACACGCCCCCTCCCTACATGCCCAAGCGTGAAGTCAAAAAAACAGGCTACACGGACTTTGGCGTTATCGCCAACCCAGCCAAGGTGTCCAAGGGGTTTTTGGCTGAATTGCATGCATCGATGCCTGCATGGCGGCTGGCTCAAACCACACAAGCTAAAAAACTGCGGTTGACATTCATCGATCAACGTTACGAACAAAAGAACATCCGAGACCGCATCCAAGCCGCCTTGCCGGGCTTAAAGATTGAATTTGTCACACCCGCCAATCACTTGGGGTACTTGTTGGCGGTAAGTCAATTGGATGTCACCTTGGACACCTGGCCCTACAGCGGCGGCTTGACCACCATAGAAGCCCTGGCCATGGGCGTTCCAAGCTTGACACGGTCTGGTCAGCTGTTTTGCGAACGGCATACAGAGTCACACTGTTTTTACGCGGGGATGGACCTTCAAGAGTGCGCCATTGAACACTTTACCGGCATCTCAGCCCAAGCACCTTCGGGACGAAGTTTGCTGACCAAGAACAGCCCACGCCTCGACCACGACGCCCTCGCTAACGAGTTGTTGTTTTATTTCCATGCTTTGTGATTGAACGAGGAGACCTGCACATGCCTTCACAGAAAAAAACCGCCCCTGTTAAAAAGGTGCCGGTGCGCGCGCCCAAAAAAGTGGCTGCCAAAGCCACCCCTGCGCAGCCTTTGCCTAAGCAAAAAAAAGATCCTGTCAAAAAAACCGTCGTCAAATCTGCAGTCACCACCAAAGTCAAAGTCAAACCCAAAGCCAAAGCGCAAGCCACTGGCAGCGGCATCCACTTGTTGCAACTGACTGTCAAAGGGCAAAAAAGCAGCGACGCTTCCTTCAAGGCCTATAAACCCAGCCCAGGGGGCACGGGTTTGTCTGAGCTGCTCGATGCTTTGTGCATGGCCCAACGCGATCCTGCACTTCAAAAATGCACAGCCTGGGGACTGCTGACGCCAGACTTCACCCAAAGAACTGGCTTGTCAGGGCAGGGTTTACGTGCGGTCATTGAGTCGAACCCAGGATTTGATTTGTACTACGCCTCGGCGCACCCGGAGTTGGAGGCCATCTATCACAACCCCTGGCGCTCTCCACAGGTCACACATCCAGAATTCGTCACCTTGAGTCGCCAGTTCTTGAAGGCTGCTGGCTTGAGCGATGTGCCTGTGGACTCTATCAGCCACTCCAGCTTGTTTGCGACAGGGCACTTGATGGTGGCCACCCCAGACTTTTGGGCAAAGTATGTAGGCTTTGTAGAAACGGTTTTCAGCCAAGCGCAAAAGAACTTGAGCCAGTCGACCAAAGACAAACTCTTCAAAGAGTCCGCCGTGCCAGGACGCATGAGCCATTTGGCACTCATCGTTGCCCGGCTGTTGAGTGTGTTCCTGATGCTCAAGAGCTCGAAGTTCCGTGCCTTCAAAGTGACATTGCCCGAGCAAGAAAAAACAATGAACACGCATTTGCGCTTCTTGCGTGAATTAAAAGACTTGGGTCTCGAACAAAAGTCTAAATGGCATTTGGCCGCTTGGGTCAATTACAGAGGCTTGTATCTGGCCCATGTCATGGGCAAGGCGTGGATCATGCAACACATCCAGCATATTTCCCCAACCGATTTGCACGCTGCGGTACCGATCGCCCAAGTGCAAAACACTTACAACACATCTCTGGCGGCTGCGCGGACTTGATCCATAGTCGTTGAATATGACCATTCTTTGTATCACCGGTTTTTCGAATGCATCGACTCAGTTGGCGGAGCGTGCCCTGTTGGCTTGCGGCATGGCGCCGCACTTGCCACTTGAGCGCGATCCGACGCTTGACCTCGTCCGCTGGCATGAGAGGGTGTCCAGCGCGCTGCCACTGAGCGGGCAGCCAACACATTCGGAATCTGCAGACCGTTTAAAGCAACCAAGTCGAATTTGGCAACAACTGGCCATTGATTTGATGGTGGCCAATATGGACTCGGCCAATTGGGGTTGGGCGCACCCTGGCGCTGTGAAATGGCTCGAATTTTGGGCCCAGTTGGACTCTGACATCCGATTCGTTTTGGTCTGCCAAGACCGCCAGTCATTGATCTGCCGATTGGTTGAACAAGGCGAAGCCCCAGCCAACATGTCTGGGCATTTGGCACTTTGGACTCAAAACCACCAAGAAATGCTGAGATTTCATTTGCGCAACCCCGACAGAAGCCTGTTGGTGTGGGATGCAGAAGTTCAGTCTCAACCCAGCACGCTGATACAAAGAATTGAACGAAATTGGCAGATCCCTCTGGACACTGCGCTTGCCCATGCGCAAGGCTTGGGTCAACCCACGGCCTTGCTGCAACACATTGCGTTGCGGATATTGAGCGACCATCCCCAAACAGCACCCATCGATCATGAGCTTCAATCGCTCATTGGCCCCTTGCCTTGGCCAATGCCTTCTGAGCAAATCGAAACGTCAGACCTCATCGAGATTTATGGGCACCTGCAAGAGCGCACTGATTTGCAAGCACAACTGCAGCAGGCCCAGCAAAACATTGACGACATCAATGAATTACGAACACAAGATTTGGAAAAAACCAAAGAAGAAATAGCCGCCAAGCAAGACGCCTTGAACAAACTGGCGGCTGAGCAAAAGGTCAGCGCAGCACTGATAACACTAAAAGACGAACTCAGTGCTGCACAGCAATTGACGTTGGCTAAAAACAAAGACTTGCAAGAAGCATTAGACAAGCAAGTTGTTCTGACCAAAGAAACGCAAGAAAAATACAATAATGAAACGGCTGCCAAGCAAGACGCTCTGAACAAACTGGGGACTGAACAAAAGGCCAGCGCAGCACTCAAAAAGCAAAAAGACGATTTGAGCGCTGCTCAACAAGAAGCATCGGCCAAAAATAAAGAGCTGCAAGAAGAGTCTGACCTGCTTTTGGCACAACTGCACCAAGTGCAAGAAGAGTTGGAAAAATACTACCTCCAAAACAAAGAGCGACAAATCGAGGTTCAAAAACTGCAAGACCGTTGGCTGCGTGCCGTGCAAAGCCACCCTGAACTGCAAGACTTTGAGGTATTGGAGCTGTTGTCCGAATCGAGCACCGAGCTCACCGCCCATTGGCGCATCAACCAGCTGCTGGTCGGTGGGGTGATGAAAGGCCCATTTGAATTCAAAACCGTGATCGAAAACGGCGTGACCGGATTAACGTTTACCAAAAGTTCCAAGGGCCTGTCGCTCATCCACCGCTGGCCCCTCATTGCCGCCAAAGAATCTCAATTGACCATCATTCCGGTCAAAGGCAAAGATGACCCCCAAAAACGCTCAGCCACCTTATTGCAACTGGGAACCTCTGACTGGCAACTGGTTCGGCAATTGACCGACAAGCTGGTCAAAACTGTGGGTTCTACAGCCATGGCAAAGCAAATCAGCCACGGCCCAGCACTTTTAGAGGGGCTCAAAACGCAGCAACAAATTTTGGGCAAAGTGCCCGCCCTGCTGCGCTTTGACGACATCCAACTTTTTGGCCAACAAAACACCGATCAAAAAAGTGTGATTGGCTTGCGGCTGACCCATGCAGACCTGCAAGGCCTGAAGGCCAATCCATTCGAATTTCAAGTCCAACTTAACCTTGCAGCCGGCTCGGACATGACCAGCGCACACCTCATCTTTGATGAAAAAACCGCAGGCACACCTTTTGAAAACTGGACACACAACGTCAAGAGTTCCGCTGGCCAATCTGTGATGGCCGTGCAATTGGGCCCCAAAGGCTGGAACCCCCAAACCTGGCATGCGCTGAGTCCGCTCGACCAGCAGTGGCTCCAAAACACCGTTCGCCTCTTGCCCTTCATGCTGGCCACCTTGCAAAACCAAGGCGTCAAATTAGAAAAAGGCTGGACCACATGGGTTCAAGCCGCCACAGAAATGATCCATTGGTCCAAACTGCCAGTGGACTTGACCCACGCCACGAACAGCATCCAAGAGGCAGTGCCCAGCAAGTTGTTGCCCCCAGACGCAGCGCCCACTGCCACCAAAGCGCCGCCAAAATCTAAGCAAGCTGTTGCAAAAAGTGCTAAGTCAGCAAAGACTCCCAAGACTGCAGTGACTAAGAAACCTGCAGTGACTAACAAGCCTGCAGTGACTGTAAAAAAGGCCACAAAAACTGCGCGCTCATCTAGCCCACGCACAGCAGTTGTGCCCAAAGCCAAAAGGCGCACCCCATGAGTGCGAAGCCCACCATCATGTCAATTGAGACGAGCGCCATTGCGCAAATTCTCAGGGCTCTTTTTTCACCCAGCCTGCTTGTGCATGTAGGCTGGGGCAACGGTTTTGGCGATCTCACGCAATGGACTGCGTGGCAAGTGCCTCACGCCTTTGTCATCGAAGCGGAAGAAAGCAAACTGGCAGCTTGCCAAGCGCAAGCCCTCACTTTGGCACAAGCCAATGGGCAAACTAGCCCAAGCTGGCAAACCGTTCATGCCACCTTGGCAGCGCAAGGCGGTCAACAGCCATACCACGTTGCCAGTAACCCGAGCGAAAGCGGCCTGCTGCCCGCTGTTTCACTTCAACACGCCTGGCCCCACCTGCAAACACTGGCCACGCAAACTGTGGTAACGCGTTCGCTGGACGAACTTTGGCAAGACATTGACGCGCAGTTACCTTTGGCTGCAAATGCGCAGAGCACTTGGCTCATCATCGACTGCCTGCCAGCTGCCGATATTCTGGCGGCGAGCCTCTCCGCCCTGAAATCTGCCCAAGTGGTCTGTGCGCGCAGCCTCTCGTCTAACCGCGCCTTGCTTTGCGATCAAATGCACGCTGCAGGATGGACAGAAGTCGGCTGGACTGAAAGCCAACACCCAGCCTTTGGCCATGCTTGGTTCTCCCGCGATATCGCGTTGGAGCTGGGCCAAGCAAGCCAGCGCCAAGCACAACTGACAGCAGAGCGCGACGCACTGACCAAATCCAAAGAAGTCGAAACCCAAGCCAAAGATCTTGCGTTGAAACAAAGCTCTGTTTTGTCACAGGCTAAAACGGCCTTGCAAACTCAGCTGTCGGCCTTGGAAAAAGCCATTGACGACTCACGAGATCAACTGGGCATCAACACCCAGGCTCAAACTGATCTGCAAAGCCAGCTCGGCGCCATCATCAAGGCGCAAGTGGGTTTGCAAAGCAAGCTGGACAAAGCAACCCAGCGCCAAGCGCAATTATTGGCCGAGCGCGATGCCTTGGCCAAAGCCAAAGAAGCAGAAACCACGGCCAAGACCCAAGCCGTGGCAGAGCGCAATGCGCTCGCCAAAGCTAAAGAAGCTGAAACCGCTGCCAAGACCCAAGCCCTGGCAGATCGTGATGCTTTGGCTAATGCCAAAGCGCAATTGCAGTTCC
>JBIKRC010000131.1:0-5821 GCA_044349375.1 Limnohabitans sp. | reverse complement strand
CAAACAGCTTTTTGCTGGCCGCGTCATAGGCGGTGATTTCCGCCGAGCCCTCACCCCCCTGGTGTGTGAAGCCGCCCAATTTGACCAGGCCCAAAGCGACGGGCGTCTGCTCCACCGCATCAGAGCCACCGCAAGCGACCAAGGCGGCCAGCAGCGTCAAGCTGCATGCGCCGTAGACCAAGGTTTTTTTCAAGTTCAAATTCATGTTCATCTCCTGTTATTTCAGTTCAACACCGTGTCTGAGCGTTGGCCCAGGTTTTGGATGCGTGTGTCTTGCGCCGCAGGTGTGTCTTTCACCCCGAAGGCCGTGGTGCCGAACTGGCTCTTCATGTACTTCATGAAGGCATCTTGCTCACTGCCCAAAGTGGCGGTGCTGGTGCTGGCCGCGCCACCCGCTGTGGTTTCGGTCATGGTGGTGTCCAGCTTGACCAGGTTCACAAAATCGGCCGTGGCCGGGAAGGGGTAGCCATCGCCACCACCGGCAGCCGTGCTCGTGCCCTCGGCCAAGAAATTCAAGGTCACCATGCGGAAGGTGCGCTGCGCATTGCCCACCAAGACCCCGTTTTGCACCACCACATCGCTGCCCACCTTGAGCGAACGGATGCGCTCACCCGCCGTGGTGACGGCAAAATTGGCATCCAGTGTTTGCGCGGTGCGACTCGGGTCATAACTGAAGCTCATGCCGCCCACTTGAGGGAAACGGCCCTGGCTGCCCAACACCGCCACACCGTGCTCCAGCAAGGACTTGAGTTGTGCAGCCGTCACGTTAAAAGCCCACAGCTTGTTGTTGAACTTCAAAGCCGTTTCCACTGCCAATTGAGAGACTTCTCCGGCTTGGCGTTTGGCTTCGGCGTTGGCTTTGGGTGCCGTCAGCACAGCCGCAGTGGTGGCCCCAGGCAGTGCCAACACTTCGCCAATTTCAGAACGGATACCCCCGCCATTTTTCAAGGAGATTTGAACTGTGGGGTCCAAGCGTTGGGCATACCACAGGTTGGCGTCAGCCGTCAGGTTGCCAAAGTTGGTCTCTTCATTGCGCACAGCCGCGCGGCGGCCTTCCAGAAATTCACTGGTTTTGCCAAACACATTGCCATCTTTGGTTTTGAGCACGGCCTTGATGGCATCACGCACCTGCGTCACCAAGCCTGACACGGTCACGCCGCCCGCACTGTCGTCGGTTTCGCTGGTCACCCAGGCACCCGAGAGTTTGCTGTCAAAGCGTTGGGTGATCAGCACGCCCTTGTCGTCAAACGGGGCCATGAAGCGACCGAGGTATTTGTAGTCGGCGTCCACGTTGACCACCACGGTGGGCTGGCCCGCAGCGTCTTTGGTTTCATAGGGGTAATCACCCGCGGATTTGTCGCCCGTGCGCAGCACATCGTTGGCATCAGACAGCAAGGTGTTGGAGCCACCGGCGACGATGATGTCCACATTTTTCAAACGCTGGGCCAAGGCTTTTTCAATCGCCAAGGTTTGCATGTGGGCCAACAGCACCACCTTGTTGATGCCCGCAGCGGTCATCTCGTCCACGCCCTTTTGGATGGCCGATGCCAAACCGGCCACATCCACCTCGCTGCTGGTCAACACGGGCATGAATTGCAATTTGCCAGGCGAGGTGATGTTGGCAAACACGGGCGAACTCGCGCCGATCACGCCAATTTTTTGACCACCGACGTCCACCACCGTCCAGCCGGTCAATTTGCCCGATTGCTCGGCCGCTTTGCCCCCGTTGGCCAACTTCAGACTGGCCACTTCGCTGTCAGCAGCAAAGTCCACGTTATAGGCCAAGTAGGGAAAGCGTGCGCCAGACCATGCGCCACTGGGTTTGATCATGTCAGCGAACTGCTTGGTGCCCAAATCCAGTTCGTGGTTGCCGATGGCCGAAGCCTGCACGCCCATCGCATTCAAGAAAGCAATGTCAGCACGCCCCACTTCAGCCACACCCAGTGCGGCAGACAAGCTGCTGTCATTGGCTGCATTGAATCGCGGCCCAGGGATGTAGTTGTCGCCCGAGCTCACGGTCAAGGTTTGCTGTGGGTACTGAGCGCGAAATTTCTGGATCATCCCCGACAAATTGGCAACACTGTTGAGCGCCGTGCTGTCCGAACCGTCGGCGTCAGAAATGTGCAGCAACTGCAAAGTAAAGGCGGCCTCGGGCGCTTCCGATGAGCCGCCACAGGCGCTTAGCACCAAGGCGGTGGCCAACAAAGTGGCCCATAATTTTTTTCCGATTGTCTTTGACATGCATGGCCCTGTATATGTTCACAAAATAATCAGTGTGATTGGGCTTCATGTCAGATCGATGAATTTTCAATGAACCTTTTTTGAAAAATCGGCAAAAAATCCGCAACTGCCAGCCTATGAAGCCCGCGCGATAACCTGCTTTTTTATGCGGCCAATTTGACCGTCACAAAAATGAAACAAGCGCTCTGTAGATTTGAAAGTTCCATCAACCCGGAGCAACTTTTTCATGTCTCATTCTTTCGACCCCATCGACAACACATCCAACAATGAGCACTTCCAAGAAGTTCTCGACACTGCCCTGAGCAGCCCTTCACGTCGCAACATTTTGCGCGGCGGTCTGGGTCTGGCCTCCATGTTTGCCTTGCCCATGTTGCCCGGTTGCGGCGGCACCTCCACAGCCAGCAATGCCGCTGTGGGCGCCATCACCGAGCTGAAGTTCACGACTGTCGCCAAGAGCATCGCCGACCAAGTATGGGTTCCCGCTGGCTACACCGCCAAAATTTTGCATGCCACTGGCGACACCATGAAGACTGGCGTTGCTGCCTATTCCAATGCAGGCACCGACGACGCTGAAAGCTGGGCCAACCGCGTGGGTGACCAGCATGACGGCACTGAGATTTTCTACATCGGCTCCAACGGCAAATCCAAAGGCAGCTACAGCTACGCAGCTGGCGACAAGGCCGTGCTGGCCGTCAACAACGAAAGCTCGGCAGAAGCACACTTCTTCCACCCAACCGGTCAAACTTCCGGCGCTGCTGTTGGCAAAAAATTCGACCAGTTTGGCCAATGGCCCTTGGGCGCACGTCCCGCGCCTGAAGCCATCAAAGAAATCTTGATGCACGGCGTCACGTTGGTGGAAGTGAACTTGGACGCGAACGGCAAGCCCACCGGCTACAACGCCACATCGGCGTTGAACCGCAGAATCACACCTGAGACCGTCATGACAGTGACCGGTCCAGCTGCTGAACTGGCCAATTTGAAGGCCATGATGGTCACCAAGTTTGACACCACGGGCAGCACAACGCGCGGCACGCTGAACAACTGCGGCACCGGCATCACGCCTTGGGGCACTTTGATCACTTGTGAAGAAAACTGGGCCACCTACTTCACCATGCCAGCGGGCGCAACGGCGCCCACCGACGCCAAGTTGATCGCCTCGCGCGCACGCTATGGTGTTCAGACCACCGCCACTGCAGCCGATGCCAAGACCTCGCGCACGCAAGGCTGGCACACCGTGACCGACGCAGACCCCACCTCCAGGTTCGCCCGTTGGAACGTGTCCGCTTCGGGTGCGACTGCAGCCGCTGACTTCCGCAATGAGCCACAAACCTTTGGCTACAACGTGGAAATCGATCCAGCCAACGCGACCTCGGTGCCTGCAAAACGCATGTCCATGGGGCGCTTTGCGCACGAGGCTGCCGTTTGCGGTATCCCCGTGGTCGGCAAGCCATTGGCTTTCTACATGGGCTGCGATTCCCGCAACGAATACATCTACAAATTTGTCAGCGCTAAAAACTGGGATGCAGCCGACATTGGCGGCGGCACCGCAGCAGGCGACAAATACCTCAACGAAGGCAAGTTGTACGCTGCCAAGTTTGACGCCACCGGCAAAGGAGAGTGGTTGGAGCTGAGCATCAACAATCCTTTGATCAAGGCCGCCGCTTTCGGCTTTACCAGCCAGGCCGAAGTGTTGGTGCACACGCGCGTTGCCGCTGATGCCGCCGGCGCCACCAAAATGGACCGACCCGAGTGGGGCGCAGTCAACCACGCCAATGGCGAAATCTACTTTGCATTGACCAACAACAGTGCAGCCAACAGGTTGCCAGGCAAGACCGACGCCGCCAACCCACGTGCGTACAAAGACAACGACGGTATTGGTCGTGACGGAAATCCTCACGGACACATCATTCGTTTCAAAGAAACCAGCAACATGGCGGAAGCCACCACCTTCGCTTGGGACATTTTCTTGTTCGGTGCGGAAGAAGATGCGCCGAAATCCAACGTCAATATTTCTGGCCTGACTGCTGCCAACTCTTTCTCCTCGCCAGACGGCTTGTGGTTCAGCAAGTCCACTGGCATTTGCTGGATCCAGACTGACGACGGTGCCTTCACCGACGAGACCAACTGCATGTTGGTGGCCGCTGTGCCGGGCACCGTGGGCGATGGCGGTGCCTTCACCGTCAGCAACACCATGACGGTGGCTGGCGCCGCGCAAACAGTGACCCAAAACACCTTTGTGGGCGCTATCTTGGGTGAGTCACGCTTGCGCCGCTTCTTGGTTGGACCCAAGGGCGCAGAAGTGACGGGCATCACCGAGACCCCCGATGGCAAAGCGATTTTTGTGGGCATTCAGCACCCCGCTGAAGAAGCTGTGGCCTACAACGACACCACCAAGGGCGTCTGGCCCACCAATTCCATGAATGGTGTCGGTGGCGCTTACGGTGCAGGCAGCCGCGCACGTTCGGCCACCATCGTCATCACCAAAGACGATGGCGGAAGAATCGGTCTGTAATCCAACGGACAGGCGTTTCAACGGTCAGGCGGATGAAGGGCATGCTTGAATGAGCATGCTCTCTCATCCACCCCCGCGGAACGGTCCCATCACCCTCACTTGAATCTTTTCTTGTGGGGGTTTTTTTTGGGTTGTTGAAGATCTTCAGATCGCGGATTCAGGTCTTTGACTGCATTCTGGTGATGCCATTAAATTTGTTCAGAAAAATTAGATCAGTTCACATGCACTCGCCCCAACCCTCTTTAAGGCGGTCTTTCGCCGTGCTCGCTGTGGCAGTTTTTTTAGTGGCTTGTGGCGGTTCAGGCGCGGGGCCTGTGACCTCCACAGCCCCAGGCGCTCAGACACCACCGGTTGCCGGTGCCGTCGTTCTCAAAACCCCTGTGTTGTCGTTCAACGACACCGGCCTAGATGTGACCGATGGCGTCACAAGCAACGGCAGGTGGGGTGTTGAAAGTCAGGGCGTCGACTGGGAGTTTTCGCTGAATCAAGGGGTCACTTGGACACGCGGATCTGGTGCCTCTTTTGAAGTCAAAGGCGACGGCGCCAAAATGATTTGGGTGCGTGCTCGGGACGACGCGGGCAACACCTCCGAAATCGTGCGCGTCAACTGTGTTTTGGACACCACCCCCCCCGCTGCTGTGGCCATATCGGGTCAATCCGAAGGCGTGACCAACACCTTCAAACTCTCGGGCATTGAGCCAGGTGCGCGCTGGGAGTATTCACTGGACGAGCAACGCTCATGGTCTGCAGGCAAAGGCAGCGCACTCGGCGTTTTGGGAAACCACTTGAGCCGCGTTTGGTTGCGCCAAGTGGACATGGCCGGTAACAACTCTGCGGCCCAAGGTTTTGACTTGCAAAACCCAAGCGTTGTGTCGCATGAAGCTTCAGGTGACCCTTTGCTGCCCAGCATTTTGGCCCCTGGACTGCAAACCTACCTGATCCACGGGGTGGTGGTGCGCGGTGATCGCGACTATGTCACTTGGGACATCCCCAAAGGACAACAGCTGTTGTCGGTCAAGCTGGTGCAGTACGAGTCGGAAGACGCTATTGCCTTTTATGCATTGCAGC
>JBIKRC010000002.1:0-21073 GCA_044349375.1 Limnohabitans sp. | reverse complement strand
CGCACCTGCGTGGGCGGCTCGGCCATGCCCATGGCGCTGATCGCCAAGTTCATGGACAACTACGGCGTGGAAGTGCGCCACGGCTGGGGCATGACCGAGACCACCGCTGTGGCCACCATGAGCAACCTGAGCCGCGCCGACCGCCTGCGCCCGGCTGCCGAGCAACACGCCATCGTGGCCAAACAAGGCAAAACCGTCTCGGGCATCGAGATCAAGATCGTGGATGAAAACGGCGTCACCTTGCCCCGCGACGGCACCTCACAAGGCGAGCTGATGGTGCGTGGCCAGTGGATCGTGGAGCGTTACTTCAAAGCCGAGAAAACCGCGTTGGTGGACGGCTGGTTCCCCACGGGCGATATCGCCACCATCGACGCGCAAGGCACCATGCAAATCCGCGACCGCACCAAGGACGTGATCAAGACCGGCGGCGAGTGGATCAGCTCCATCGACTTGGAAAATGCCGCCATCGGTCACCCGGCTGTGGCCATGGCCGCCGTGATTGGCGTCA
This sequence comes from Limnohabitans sp., assembly GCA_044349375.1. Taxonomy (GTDB): domain Bacteria; phylum Pseudomonadota; class Gammaproteobacteria; order Burkholderiales; family Burkholderiaceae_C; genus Limnohabitans_A. The sequence continues at coordinate 20,565 of JBIKRC010000002.1, read as the reverse complement.
AGCACCCCAAGTGGGATGAGCGCCCGCTGCTGTTCATCGTGCGCAAGCCAGGCCAAACCGTGGAGAAGCAACAGATCCTCGACTTCTTGGCCACCAAAGTGGCCAAGTGGTGGGTGCCCGACGACGTGGTCTTCCTCGAGTCGCTGCCCGTGGGCGGCACCGGCAAGGTTCAGAAGAACGACCTGCGCAAGGACTACGGCGGCGTGTTCAGCTGAAGCTTGTCCTTGGCTTTGTCATGCCGGACAAAAAATCGTGTCATGCCGGACTTGATCCGGCATCCATGGCGAACGAAGCATGGACCCCAGATCAAGTCCGGGGTGACGCCCTGCCTCAAACCGGGGTGCGCCATCCAACAATTGCGGCGTAACCGCTTGCCCAACAAGGGGCAGGTGCTCAATGCGATCCCAGATACGCGGCACGAACAGCTGGGTTGTGCAGCAACTCTTGCCCGCTGCCTTCCAGCGTGATGTGGCCAGTTTCCAGCACATAAGCGCGGTGGGCAACGGCCAGGGCTTGGTTGGCCATTTGCTCCACAAGCAAGATGGTCAAACCACCGTCAGCCAGTGCACGGATCGATTTGAAAATCTCGGCAATGATCAAGGGCGCTAAACCCAGCGAGGGCTCGTCCAGCAACAGCAACTGGGGCTCGCTCATGAGTGCGCGTGAAATGGCCAGCATTTGTTGTTCGCCCCCCGACAAAGTGCCGGCCATCTGATCGCGACGTTCAGCCAAGCGCGGAAAGCGTTCAAACTCCCGCCCCATCAGAACCGCTATTCGGGCCGGGTCTTTGCGCAAGCTGTAGGCCCCCAGCATCAGGTTTTCCTGCACCGTCTGGTCAGGAAAAACACCGCGTCCCTCAGGTGCGAGCGCTACACCCACGCCCACCCGCAGGTGGGCGGGCATGTGTGTGCAATCTTGTCCATGGATGAAGAGTTGCCCTGCCGCAATGGGCTCCAGTCCCACGATGCCTTTGAGCAAAGTGCTCTTGCCCGCGCCATTGGCGCCGATGATCGCCACCACCTCACCGGCATTAACGTGCAGCGTCACACCTTTGACCGCATCGATGGCACCATAAGCCATTTCAATCGATTCAAGTTTCAGCATCTTGTCCTCACTCGGGCGTCAGAGTCTCGGGGGACTCACCACCCAGATACGCCTCGATCACCCTTGCATTTCGCTGGATGTGCGCGGGTGCACCCTCGGCGATTTTGATGCCGTAATCCAGCACGATCACATGGTCCGAAATGCGCATGACCAAGTCCATGTGGTGCTCCACCATCAAGATGCTCAGCCCCATGCGGCTGATGCGCACCAGCAATTCGCCCAGCTCAGCCGTCTCCTGCGGATTGAGGCCCGCTGCGGGTTCATCCAGCAGCAACAGCTGCGGGTCTGTGGCCAACGCGCGAGCCAACTCCACGCGGCGTTGCAAACCATAAGACAAGCTGCCCGCCGATGCATTCGCCAGGTGCAGCAAGCCCACCAGCTGAAGCAGCGCCAATGCATGGCAGCGCGCTGCTTCTTCTTGAGCCCGCGATGATGGCAAGGCCAGCAAGGAAGCAATAAAGCCATTGCGCATGCGGCTGTGACGCCCGAGCATGACGTTGTCAAGCACCGACAAATCACCGAACAAGCGCAAGTTTTGAAATGTTCGGCCCATGCCCAGCGTGCAAATCTCATGGGCTTGCAGCCCCACCACATTGCGCCCTGCAAATTCAATCACACCCGCATCTGGCGCCACGATGCCCGTGAGCATGTTGATCATGGTGGTCTTGCCCGCGCCGTTGGGGCCGATCAAGGCATGCACATGGCCTCGCTGCAAACTGAACGACACATCTTGCGCTGTTTTGACACCCCCATAGGCCTTGCAAATGCCTTGCACCTGCAGCAAGGCCCCTGGTCCACCCCGAGAAAACTGAAGGTCGCCGGTCATGGCCGTTGCTTGCGGTGAGACAGGCGTTTGTCTGCGCTTGCGCCAGGCACCCCACACCCCCATCACGCCGCCGGGCATCACGTACAACGCAAAAAGCAGCAGCGCGCCATAAAGGAAATGCTGCACAGAGGGCCAGGACGCCAATGCCGCATCAATCACCGTGAGCAACAAGGCGCTGACCATGGGCCCATAGAGCGAACCAACACCACCAAAAAGCACCAGCAACAAAATGAAGATCGACAGATGAACCGTGATGAAATCCGAATTGATGTATTGATTTTGCTGCGCCACCAAAGCACCCGCAATGCCGCACGTGATGGCCGCCACCACAAAGGCCATCACCTTGGCACGGTAAACACGTACCCCCACCGAGGCCGCCGCAATTTCATCGGCCTGCAATGACAAGAGCGCACGGCCCACGCGCCCCCCCATCAAATTGCGCAGCAACAAATGCGTTATCAATGACAAACAAAGCCCCAGCCAGACCCATTGCTGCATATCAAGTGGCGCACCGTTCCAGGTGATCGGACGGATGCCAAACAAGCCACTGGCACCACCAAAGACATCTGTCCATTCGGTCACGATTTTTTCAACCACAACACCAAAGGCCAGTGTCACCATGGCCAGATACGGCCCTTTGACACGCAGTGAAGGCAAAGCGATCAATACACCGGCCACACCGGCCACCACAGCAGACAAAGCCAGCGCCAACCAAGGGTTCATGTCGGTCTTGATCGTCAGCAAGGCCACAGCGTAAGCCCCTGCTGCAAACAAGCCTGCCTGGCCCAGCGACTTTTGCCCGGCATAGCCCACCAGCACATTCATGCCAGCGCCGCACAGGTAGTAAACACAAATCATGAACGCAATGCGCAGGTAGTAATCGTTGCTGAGCAGGCCCACACCAGCGGCCAGCAACACGGTCAGCACAATTGCTGCTGCGGTGTTGGGCAGGGCTTTCATACCTTCTCCACCACTTTGCTGCCAAACAGTCCCGTAGGCCTGAAAGCCAGCACCAGAATCACCAGCGCGAAGACAGCGACTTCACGCCATTGTGCAGACCACAAATTCACAAAAGACTCCAACACACCCAACAAAAATCCGCCCATCACACAACCCCGTGCATTGGACAAACCACCAATCATGGCGGCAGAAAAACCCTTGAGTCCGACCGCCAGCCCCATATAGAGGGAAGCCTGGGCAATAGGGGCCAGCATGAACCCCGACAAGCCCGCCAAAGCCGAGCTCACAACAAACGCACCAATCATCATGGCATTGACATTGATGCCCATCAGGCTGGCCACCCCCGGATTGTGTGCAACGGCGCGCATCGCATTGCCCACCACGGTGCGACGCATGACATGGTCAAACACCAGCATGACCACCACGGCCACCAACAGCATCAACAACTCTTGCGGACGAACGCCCACACCCAGCAGACGGATCACGTCGTCCCCCACCGGACTGGGCACCACCACCGGCTTGGGGCCCCAGATGGCCAAGCCCACACTTTGCAAGATCACGCCAAAGCCAAGGGTGCTCATGACCCAAGCCATGCCCGGACTGCGAGCAAAGGGCCGCACCCCGAGCACAAACAACAGCCAGCCAATCAGGCCCATACCCGCAAGGGCTCCCAACAGGGCCAGCAACTGCCCCATGGCGCCAGGCTGCATGCCGCTGAAAGAGGTCGAGGTCAGCGGCTTGCCCACAACCAGCAGCAAGACACTCATGCCGATGAAAGCACCCGCAGAGACAAATTCTCCGTGTGAAAAATTCAGCGTGCGGGTGGTGGTGAAAGTCACGCTGAAACCCAGCGCGACCAAGGCATAGGCACTGCCGACAGCCAAGCCGCTGATGAGTGCCTGCAAAAATGCAACGTCCATGCGTTTTCCGATTCGCCCCTCACGCCTTGGCGTGAGGGCATGGGGTCAATGAAAGGACCAAGTCCAGCTCAGTACTTGAAGTCAGACTGCGACAAGCCCTTGATGACCGGATCGCTGTAAGGCTCCAAGCGGCCATCGTTCCATTTGATCCAAACAAAGTCAGGCGCAGTCAGCGCTTCACGCTGGGTTTTGCTAAAAGGTTTGTTATAGGTCTTGAGCACACCTTGCACAGGCGCGCGCAGATCTTCCAGTGCGTTCTTGATGGCAGCGCCATCCACACTGTTGGCCTGCTTGATGCCTGCGGCGAGCAACTGAACCGAGTCGTAACCATGCAATGCAAACGAGAAGGAACTGGGCGCCTTGAGCTTACCGCCAATGCGGTCAAACAATTTTTGCTGTACAGGATTTTTGCTTTCACTGACGGTGCGCATGAAGATAGGCTTGTTGGCCAGTGTCTTACCTGCAGCATCGTAGAAAGTGATGTTGTCAGCTGCCCAAGAGGTCAGTGTGGTGGGGAAGTAGTTGATCTTCTCCATGCTCCGCATCAGTTGGGCAATGGGTGTGCCTTGCGCCCACACCACAACGGTGTCCACGTTGGCCGACTTCATTTTGTTGAGCTGCGACGTCATGTCGGTATCGGCCACGGCAAAGCGCTCGGTGGCCACAATTTTGAGGCCCTGCAATGCGGCAATTTCCTGCATATCCTTCAGACCGCCTTGGCCGTAGCCGGTCGTCTCAGCCATCAGGCCCACAACTTTGGAAGCGCTGTTGTTTTTCACGTAAGCCATCAAGGCGCCGACCTGATCACGATCGACCATGGAGACACGGAACATGTAGTTGTCTGCGCCCGCGCTCATGGGCTTGGTGATGTCGGTGCCCGAGCCCACGTTGCCGATCACCGGAATCTTTTTCTGATTGGGAATGTGCTTCCAGGCCATGGCGTTGCCCGAGTTGGTCGGACCAAACACTGCGACCACTTTTTCATTGTCGATCAACTCGCTCATGTTCTGGATTGACTTCGGTGGCTGTGACATGTCATCCCGAGTGACCAGCACGAGTTTACGCCCCAACACGCCCCCTGCTGCATTGATATCCTCCATAGCGGCCTGCATGCCCAGGACCGCAGCATGCCCACTTTGTGCCGACGGTGACGCCGACAAGTCACCGTTGTAGCCGAGCTTTATGTCTTGCGCCTGCGCCAGGCTGGCCACCACCAGACTTGCAGCCAGCAGGCTGCGCTGGAAGAGAGAAGAAAGTTTCATGGTTGTCTCCTTTTGTTGTGAGCAGGTTGCTCGTTGAAAGCACTTACGGGAACTGTGTGCGGGCTCAGCCCGCGAGAAATCCACCATCCACGGGCAGGGTCACCCCTGTCACATAGGAGGCCATGTCGGAAGCCAGAAAAACAATGGGGCCAATCAACTCTTGCACTTGACCCACACGCTTCATGGGGGTGCGCTGCATGAACCTGGCCAGCTTTTCTGGTGCTTCACGTGTGGGGGCTGTCATGGGGGTTTCTATGACCCCCGGGGCCAATGCGTTGACACGGATGCCGTCATCGGCCAGCTCCACGGCCAGAGCCTGCGTCATGAGCTTGACGGCCCCTTTGGAAGGCGAGTACCCCATGGTGCCTGCCAAACCTGCCGTTGCCGCAATCGAGGCCAAGTTGATGATGCAACCCTTTGTTGCGCGCAAGGCGGGCAACCAGCTGTGCACAGGAATGAAAGAGCCCATCACATTGACCTTGAGCATCAGCGCCAGATTGCTCACCGCGTTGGGGCTGTCAACCCCCTCCCGAATGATGATGCCCGCGTTGTTGATCAGGATGTCGATCGGGCCAATATCACGCAAGACCCTCTCGGCCAAGGCCAGGTTGGCAGCCTCATCGGTCACATCCTGCCGGAAGGCCCACGCCTGACCGCCTTGCTGGCGAATGTCTTGCGCCACCTTCTGGGCGTTGACTTCATTCAGATCAGTGACGATAACGCGGGCCCCGGCATGTGACAGCCCCAGTGCAATGGCCTGCCCATTGCCTTGACCACCACCGGTGACCAAGGCCAGTCGGCCTTGCAAAATTTTGGGGGCGATGTGGTCTGAAATCTGCATACCGATCACCGCGAAATCACAGATGCGCCAGATGCCAACTGCATACCTGCCACGTATCCAAAGGTGATGGCTGGCCCAAGGGTGATGCCCGCACCGGGGTAGTTGCCCCCCATCACGCTGGCCGCATCATTGCCTACCGCGTAAAGACCGGGAACAACTTGTCTGTCCTGCGTCAGCACACGGCAAGCCGCATCGGTCAGCAGCCCAGCAAAGGTGCCGATTTCACCCACCACCACACGGATGGCGTAAAACGGCCCTTGCGTAATCGGGGCCATGCAGGGATTGGGCTGAACCAGCGAGTCACCCTGATAGCGGTTGTAGGCGGTGCTGCCCTTTGCAAATTGGGAGTCCACGCCACTGGGCACATCCCGGTTGAACGTGCCCACCTCTTGCGCCAGTGCTTGCTCGGGCACCCCAATGGTCTGCGCCAACTGCGCCAAGGTGTCGGCCCGCTTGAGGTAACCCGAGCGCAAATGCCTGCCGATTGGCAAAGGAAACTTGGCCACCGCGCCCAATCCATATTCACGCAAGTGGTGGTGATCGCAAATGAGCCAACACATCACTTCGCCCAAGTTTCTTTGCTTGCAGGCCTTGACCAAGTCTTGCACAAAGTCATGGTAAGAGAAAGCTTCATTGCTGAACCGGTGTCCATCTGCGGCCACCGCGATCACACCCGGTTTGGCACGGTCAATAAAGTGGGGCATCACGCCAGTGCTGCCATCTGACCGAGGCACCAGCGAAGTGGGGCACCACGCCGCCGCATTGGGAATGGTGGGGTCCAACCAACCCTTGGCACTTTCACCCAAACGCACACCATCGCCGGTGTTGAGCGTTGGTGATGGCGTGAAATGTTCGCGGCCTGTCGGGGCGTGAGGAAACAACTGCTTGCGCCGCTCGATGTCATGCGGAAAGCCGCCCGCCGCCAGCACCACACCCCGCCGGACACGGACCTCCACACTTTGACCCTCATGCTCGATGACGGCACCCACAATGCTGTCGCCTTGCATGATCAATTTCTTTGCTGGGCTGTTGAGCCACACCGGAATGCCCAGATCCATACCAGCCTTGGCCAGACGGCCCGCCAGCGCATTGCCATTGGTCAAGGTCATGCCACGACCGTGGCGGAGCACATCGAGGAAGTGCAAGCCGAAGCGCTTGGCCACATAAAGAAAGGACTCGACCGATTTGAAGGCCCGCAAGAAATGCCAGAGTTCTTTGCCAGAACCGAGCATCATGCCGAACACCGTCAACTCGGGCACGGGAGGGGCCAGGGTCTTGACTTTGTCTCCCAGCTGGCGGGCATCAAAGGGGCGCGTGACCATGGAGCGACCGCCTGCCGTGCCGCCTGGCGCTTCGGCGTGGTAATCGGGAAAAACCGGCGGCATGTCGAACTGCAAGCAGGTCTTGCTGGTGAAAAACTCGATGGCCTTGGGACCGTTTGCCAAAAACGCATCCACCCGCGCTTCGTCATAGTGCGTGCCACCTTGGTCTTTCAGATAGGCCTTGGCCGCACCGGGCGTTTCATGAATGCCTTGCTCTGTGGCCAAGTGCGTGCCGGGCACCCAGAGCCAACCGCCGGAGCGGGCGGTGGTGCCCCCATACAGTGCGCCCTTTTCAACCACCAGAACCTTCAGCCCTTGGGAGGCAGCGGTTACGGCAGTGGCCATGCCTGAAGCCCCTGAGCCAATGACCAGCACATCAAATTCCGCATCGTGGCTCTGGCTGCTCATCATCTTGAAGTCTCCAAGGTTCGGTTAAAAATTAGTTTATGACGAAAACTTCTTTTATAGGCTAATGGTTAACCCCAGCCGCGATCATTTGATAACGGCTAAGAATTCGAACTCGAGTTGTTGCACACAAGTGATGGATGGACATGGTTAGAAAAGACGAAAAAGAGCTCCGGGGAATAAAGGTTAATGTTTAACCCCAGCCGCGATGATTTGATAATTGTTGAAAATTCGAACTCGATTTTTTATGCACAAGTAATGGATAGACATGGTTGGAAAAGACGAAAAAGAGCGCCGAGGCATACAGTCCATTGAGGTCGGCGGCACCTTGCTGCGGGCCTTGGCCGCGCAGGGTCGGCCCATGGCCCTGAGCGATTTGGCCCGTGCCGCGGGCATGCCACCTGGCCGCGCACACCCTTACCTGGTGAGTTTTGGCAAGATCGGGCTGGTCAAGCAAGACAGCACCACCGGCCACTACTGGTTGGGCCCAACGGCCATTCAGCTGGGCCTGTTGAGCCTGCAAAATCTGGACACCGTGCGCGAAGCCACGCCATTTGCCCTGGCCCTGGCCGAGCAGACGCGGCACAGCGTAGCGCTGGCCGTCTGGGCCAACCAAGGCCCCACCATCGTGCGTTTGATCGATCCGGTTTATCCCCTGCACGTCAACCTGCGCACCGGCACGGTGATGTCCTTGGCGGGCACCTCAACGGGGCGAATCTTTGCAGCCTATCTGCCGCCACAGTTGATCCAGGAGTCCATGCAAGAAGATTTCAAACGCCTCGGGCCGGACATTGCCCGCCCGCTCAAACCGGCCGAGATCAAACTCAAACTCGACGAGGTGCGCCGACACGGTCTGTCCCGCGCGATCAGCAACCCGACGCCCGGCGTCAATGCTTTTGCAGCCCCGGTTTTTGACTATTCGGGCAACATCGTTTTGTCCATCACCCTGATGGGGTCATCCGGCATCTTTGATACCGCCTGGAAAGGCAAAGAAGCCACCGCCATCAAAGCCTGCGCGGCCGAGGTCAGTAAACGCCTGGGCTTTGTGAAGACCTGATCAGACCTTGGCGCTGGGCCGCTCGTTCATGCGATCGCGCCAAGCCTGCAAGGCATGCATGCCCTCGTCGCCGGGCACAAACTTCATCAAGCCCCGTGCAAACTCAAGAGCGCAAAACGCGGTGATGTCGGCAATGGTGAAACGTTCGCCCGCGATGAAGGGCTGGCTTTGAAGGCGCTGGTCAAAGCCTTGCGCCACATCCCGAACCTTGTCGGCCTGAGAGCGGCCAAACTCGGGGAATTGCGGTTTCTCTAAAGCCGCCAGCCCCGGGTGGCTGTGGCGGATCGCGTTGGCAATGCCACCCAACAAATACAGCTCCACCTGCCGATCGGCCATCTCAATGAAGCCGCGCTCGTCGCCGTCCACGCCCATCAGGTTGGGCTCAGGGCAGCGGCCCTCCAGCAAAGTGCAAATCGCCCGCGTCTCGGTGATCACGCGCCCATCATCCAACTCTAGCGCAGGCACCTTGGCCAGCGGGCTTTTGGCCAGGTATTCGGGCGTGCGGTGCTCGCCGCCGTTCAGGTCCATGTTCACCATCTCGATGCCGGTGATGTTTTTCTCGATCAAAAACATCAGCACCCGGCGGGGGCTGGGGGCGCGGTGGGCGGTGTAGAGCTTCATGGTTTTTCCTTTTTTGGTCAGGGGCATGTCATGGCCTCTCAGCCATTTTTGAACAGACTAGCACTCACCTGTTCGTTGGCATGCCACTCAGATGACAGGCCGCTTCCAAGTACAAGAGAAGACACCCAGGCGACACCCAGTCACAGGCCGGACAGGGCGAGGCCGCTGCAGCCTTTCCAATGACCCCAAGAAACCCTGTTCAACGATTTGAGAAAACTCGACCATGAACTTCGACATCCCACCGGACATTGCGGCCCTGCGTGAGCGCACGCGGCAGTTCATTGCAGATCAAGTCATCCCGCTGGAGGGCGACCCGCGCCACGGCCCGCACGGCCCATCCGAAGACTTGCGCCATGAACTGATTGGTAGCGCACGCGCTGCGCGCTTGCTTACGCCACACGCCTCCATCGAGATGGGCGGCCTGGGCCTGAGCCACATCGCCAAAGCCGTGGTGTTTGAAGAAGCCGGTTACTCCAACCTGGGGCCCACGGCACTCAACATCCACGCCCCCGACGAAGGCAACATCCACCTGATGGAAGAAGTGGCCACACCCGCGCAAAAAGAACGCTGGCTGCGCCCTCAGGTGGCGGGCCTCACGCGCTCGTGCTTTGCCATGACCGAGCCCGACCCCGGCGCGGGCGCTGACCCCTCCATGCTCAAAACCACCGCCGTGCGAGACGGCGACAGCTTCCTGATCAATGGCGTCAAATGGTTCATCACCGGGGCCGAAGGCGCAGATTACGTGATCGTCATGGCGCGCATGGAAGACGGCACGGCCACCATGTTTTTGACCGACATGGACAAAGCGGGCATCACGCTGGAGCGCAGCATGGACGCCATGGACAACTGCTTCACCGGCGGCCATGGGGTGCTGCGCTTCGAAAACCTGCGCGTGCCCGCCAGCGATGTGCTGGGCGAAGTGGGCCAGGGCTTTCGCTACGCGCAGATTCGGCTGGCACCGGCCCGCCTGACGCACTGCATGCGCTGGCTGGGTCAGGCCCGCCGTGCACACGACATCGCCCTGGATTACGCCAGCCGCCGCCATGCTTTTGGCAAACCGCTGGCCGAGCACGAAGGTGTGGGCTTCATGCTGGCCGACAACGACATCGACCTGCACACCGCCCGCCTGCACATCTGGCACACCGCCTGGCTGCTCGACCAAGGCCAAAAAGGCGGCTTCGAATCGAGCCGCGCCAAAGTGGCCTGCTCCGAAGCCGAATGGCGCGTGGTGGACCGGTGCGTGCAGATTTTGGGTGGACAGGGCGTCACAGCCGACACGCCCGTGATGCGCATCTTTATGGACATGCGTGCCTTTCGCATTTACGACGGCCCGAGCGAAGTGCACCGCTGGAGCATGGCGCGCAAACTGGTCTACAAGTCACAGCAAGCGGCCAAAGCAGCCCTCGCTTAAAAGCCCCTACACCCCTTCACCCACAAGCGCCCGCACATGACCACATCACTTGAATCAACCCTTGAATTCATCCAATCGTGCGAAACACCTTGGTCGCGTGACACCTCACCGCCTTGGGGCATCCATGATGTGGACCCACCGCCTTACAACCGCTTGTATGGTCCAGTCCACGGGCGTGGGCCTGTGTCTGGGGTTCTGTTTCACCAACACCAGTTGCTGGCCCAATGGGGCGAGCCGCACAAGGCCGACCTGACTTTCAGTGTGGCCAAAACCTATTTGGCCTTGCTGGCCGGTCTGGCGTTTGACCAAGGGCTGCTCAAAGACGTCCACAGCCCCGTGGTGGAGCAATGCCCCGGCATTGGCTTTGAGGGCGATCGCTTGTCGCGCATCACTTGGCACCATTTGCTGCAGCAAACCAGCGAATGGGAAGGCACTTGCTTGGGCATTCCCGAGCAGGTCGACCGCTACCGCTGGCTGCCTTACCAAACCGGGCAAGCCGACGGCACCAAAGGCGATGCCAGACCGCTGGGTGAGCCGGGTTCCCGGTTTGAGTACAACGACGTTCGCATCAACCAACTGTCCTTGGCTTTGCTGCACCTGTTCAAGCGCCCGCTGCCGGAAGTGTTTGAAGAATTTTTCCGGAAACCTCTGGGGTGTTCGGATGCGTTTCAATGGGTGGGCTACGAGCAAGGCTGGACCGAGGTCAACGGCCAACGCATGATGTCGGTGCCGGGCGGCAGCCACTGGGGTGGCGGTGTGTCCATCTCGGCCATGGACCAGGCGCTCATTGGCCTGATGCTCATGGGGCAAGGCCAGTTCAAGGGCCAACAAATTTTGTCCAAGCAATGGCTGAACATGATGCAGCAGCCCTGCGACATCGCGCCCTATTACGGCTACCTGATTTGGCTCAACAAAGATGGGGCGCTGTTCAAAGATGCACCCCGCACTTCCTGGTTTGCCATTGGCGCGGGTTCATCCATCACCTGGGTCGATCCCTCGCTGGAATTGGTGTGCATCATGCGGTGGATTGACGCCGCCAAAACAAACGACTGCATCGCACGGGTGATGCAGTCGTTGAAACCCTGAAAAAGGCGCTGGGGTTTACTTGGCGAAAAGGCTCTCGGGGTTGGCAAACGCCTTGAACTCCACCGCATTGCCGCAAGGGTCCAAAAAGAACATGGTGGCCTGTTCGCCCACTTGGCCCTTGAAGCGGATGTGGGGCTCAATGACAAATGAAGTGCCCGCTTTTTTGAGCCTGTCGGCCATGGCCTCCCACTGCCCCATCTCCATCACCAAACCAAAGTGCCGCACAGGCACGTTGTCGCCATCCACCGCGCTGGTGTTGTGGTGACCGGCCTCTGAAGGGCTCAGGTGCGCCACGATTTGGTGGCCGTAAAAGTTGAAGTCGATCCAATGCTCACTGGAGCGGCCTTCGGAACACCCCAAAAGATCACCATAAAAAGCCCTGGCCTTTGCCAAAGAGGTGACGGGAAAAGCCAAATGGAATGGTTGCATGGTGTTGTTTGCCTGAAATCAAAAAAAGCAATTTTGCACCAAACACTGCTTGGTTTGCGTGCATTTAAGTGACAGTAGGAGTCAAGGGACTGGACGCCAACGCTTTGAGCGCTCGGTGTGGAAGCCGCGCTCCAAATATATAGCTGATTGGCCATCCAAAGGCTTTGCACAATTCCAGCTGCAAGTGGAAGGCTTGCAGGCCTCAGCGCAAAGCCTGACCCCGCGCAGCGCGTGACTCGGGGCTGGAGGCGGCCAGCGCGATCTGGTCGTGCGCCATGAACGAGGTGGCGTGGTTCAGCGCTGTGGCGGCGGCGTTGACCGACTCTTTGCTCATGCGCATGGTGGCGGCGGGTTGGTCCAGGGTTTGAGCGGCCAGGGCCTGTGCGCGGATCAAGGCTTGGCCTCTTTCGCTGACGTAGTCCACCAGGCCAAGGCTCAGGGCTTCGGGCGCAACGATGCGTTCGCACAAGATGGTCAAACGTTTGGCTTTGGCCGGACCCAGCAGGTTGACCAAACGGGGGATGGTGCCCCAGGTGAGCGGAATGCCCAAGGCGATTTCGGGCAAGGATACAAAGGCGTCTTGCGCCAGCACGCGCCAGTCGCAGGCCAACGACAGCGCCAACCCACCGCCCACCGCATAACCCTCGATGGCGGCAATGGTGATTTGCGGCATTTCTTCCCAAGCCTTGCACATCCGAAAACCCGTGCCTGCAATGTCGCGCCGCTGCACCGTGGACAAGCTGTCATCTGCCCAGGCTTGCGCGTCGTTCAAATCAGCACCCGCCGAAAAGCACCGCATATCTCCCGTCAGGATGACCACGTCAATATCTGTGCGATCGCTCAGGGTGCGGGCCAAGGCAGTGATCTCGCGCATCAGGGCGCGAGACAGGGCATGCCGAATTTGGGGTCGGTTCAAATGGACTTCAACCAAGCGGCCTTGTTCTTTGACAATCAAATGTTCATACATACGGGTCTCCTTTATGGGGGCTTGGCTGAACCCGTTGAAGGCCAGCGCACTGGTTTGAATACCCAACCCGGCAAGCCGATGGCAAGAAATGGCGCTGCCAAAACAGGCGCGCTCAGATCAAAGGCACCAACGCGCCATCCATCGACAAATTGGCACCGGTGATGTAACTCGCTTGGCTGGACGCCAAGAACACGACCGCAGCCGCAACCTCTGCTGGTTGGGCAATCCGCCTCATGGGCAGCTTTTCGGTGAGTTGCGACAGGGCCATCTCGGGCGATATAAGTCGACTCTTGGCGTCTGCCGCTATGGCGGTCTCCAACCGCTGGGTGAAAGTGCTGCCGGGATTGACCGCATTGACCCGAACGCCTTGCCCGGCATACGCGTTGGCCAGACCAGCGGTCGCCAACATCAAGGCGGCGTTGGCTGCACCACCCGGCAGGTGCATAGGGCTGGCCACCTTGCCGCCGTTGCCAACCACATTGACGATGGCGCCCTGCCCATGCGCCGCCATTTTTTTGATGACGGGGTCCATCATGTTGATGTAACTGAAGAACTTCGATTGCATGGCGTTTTGCCAGTCCTGCGGTTTCAGGTCTGCGGCTGGCGTCTTTTTGGCAGCGCCGGCCGAATTGACCAGCACATCGATCGGACCCCCCAAGCCTTCTGCTTCGGCCAAGGCGGCCAGGGCAGCGTCAGCTTGTGTCAGATCGGCTGCCACCACATGAATTTTGCAGCCTGCGGGTGCTGTCAGACTCAGCTCTCGTTGCGCCGCTAACAAGGTGTCGGAATTGCGCGCCACCAAGGTCACATGCGCGCCCTCTTGTAAAAATGCGCTGGCGCATGCCAACCCAATGCCCTTGCTCCCGCCCGTGATGAGGATATGCTTGTTTTGAAGATGGAGGTTCATTTTTTTGCGGGGTTCGAGTGATTCAAAAGGGACGCCATCAAGATTGCGGCGTGGTCATGGCGATCAGGTCAGCGGCATTGGCCATTTGAGGGAATCGGCCCAGGGCCTCCAACAGTTCGTCGGCGTTGCAATGCGGCACCCCCCAAGCGGCGAGCTCGCGAAACTTGCGCTCCAGTGCCTCAGGGGTCATGGGTGCTGGTGCCCCTAGCATCTCGCGGGTGATCACCCGCCCGCTGTGCAGGTGTATGACCACCCGCGCTTCTTCCGTGCGCAGGCGTTCGTCTGCCACGATCTTGACCTTTTGACGGCAGTCGTGCACGGCCAGATCATTCACAGCGCCATCTGTAAAGGCGCGCACACCGGCTTGCCCCCAGGTCATGGCCACGGCCACAGCATGCTGAAGGCTGAGCTTGGATTCAAGTCCATCCGCAGGGTGGGGTCGGTCTGCGCGTATTTGCGACAAGGGATGAACCGTGACCATGATGTGTTCAATTTCATCCCCGACATGGATCGCGTCGTCGGCCAAGCTCAGGCAGGCGTCCAATGTGGGGTGCAGCAAAAAGCCGCACGGGTAGGGCTTAAACGTATTGTGTGTCGCTACCCAGTGTTGTCCCAAGCCTTCGCACAGGCCAGCATCCAGCGGTCGTGACCCCATGACCTCGGAGAATCCGAAACGCGCCTCCAGCACCCGGTCGTTGGCCGTGATGCCATGCCTTGCAAGCTGCGCTGAGACCAAGCCGTTGCGTGCCGCATGGGCAATGTTCAAGCTTTTGGCCATGCTGCCCAGACTGGCCACCAAGCCGCTCGACTGTGTGGCTGCATGCCCCATCGCCCAAGCCATTTGCAGGGGGCTCAATCGCATCAGGTGTCCCACAGCAACCGCAGCGCCAAAGACGCCGCAAGTGGCCGTGATGTGCCAACCCCGTTCGTAGTGGCCAGGCGAGACGGCCAGACCGATTCGGCACTCCACCTCCATACCCAACAAAAACGCATGCAAGAAATCCTGGCCGCTCACGACCGTCTGACTGGCCCAGGCCACCAGGGCCGATGCCACCGTGCCCGCAGGATGAATTCCTGTCGGCCAATGCGTGTCGTCGTAGTCAAGGATGTTCGAAGAAAAAGCGTGAAGCAAGGCAATGTTTGCAGGGTCAAACTTTTCAGCGCGGCCGATCAGTGGCGCATCGCCGCGGCCGAAGGGCGCTAGCGCCAAGAGCAGCCTGTCCAAGGCGGGATCACCTGCACCACCGAGGGCACAGGCGAACCAATTCATCCATGATGAAGCCACCGAGGATTGGGTGGCCGCATCCACATCAGCCCACTTCGAATCAACCGCCCACTGCGCAAGAACATGCGTGGGAGATGAGCCATCGAGCAGCTTCATGAAAGAGGCTGCAACGCCCGTGAAAACATGCCTGCGTCCATGCTCAGTTGGCAACGATGCCTGCTTTTTTCACCACCGGGCCCCAGCGGTCAAGTTCTTGCCGTACGTAGCTGGCCGCTTGCTCAGGCGTTCCACCCAAAGCCTCTGTTCCTTGGGACGCAAAGCGCTCGAGAACGTCACTTGATTTGAGCGCCTGGTTCACTTCGCGGTTCAAACGGGCAATGATGTCAGGCGGTGTGCCAGCTGGCGCCATCAAGCCGTACCAAAGTGCGACATTGACCGAAGGAAAACCCAACTCAGCAAAGGTGGGCGTATTGGGCAACAGGGGGTTTCGTCGAGGGCTGGCAGCGGCCAAAGCCCGGATCTTGCCGCTCGTGATGTGGGGCAGCAGAGACGGGGCTCCATCAAACATGACTTGGACTTGTCCACCGACGAGGTCGGCCACAGCGGGGCCGCTGCCACGGTAAGGCGCATGAATCATGTCGATCGCTGTCGCAGCGGTGAACAACTCCCCAGCCATGTGCGGTGCACCGCCGTTACCCGACGAGGCGAAGGCCAACTTACCAGGCCTTTGCTTGGCCAGCGCAACAAAATCAGGCAGCGTTTGCGCTTTCAATTCAGCGTTGATGGTCATGATCAACGGCAAGCTTGCCAGCATGGTGATGGGTGCAAACGATGTGATGGGGTCGTAGGGCAACTTGGCCATCAAATGGGGACCAATGCCATGCGTCGTGATGGAGTTTTGCAGCAAGGTATAACCATCAGGCGCCGATTTGGCGACGAAATCGCTGGCCAATGAGCCACTGGCGCCCGCCTTGTTTTCCACAACAACGGGTTGCCCCATCGAGGTGGACAACTTGGCTGCCAGCAATCTGGCGATGAAGTCTGCAGCGCCCCCAGGCGGCACCGTCACGATGAGTTTGATCGGACGGTTGGGGTAGGCGCCAACGCTTTGCGCCTGGGCCCATGTGCCTGCCAAAGCGCACACCACTGCGCAAACATATCGGGTCAGTTTGGATGCCATCAAAAACCTTTCGAATGAAGATCAGAGCGGAAAAACGCGTGGAAAGCGGTCAAAGCAACTGTCTCCGGCCCTGGCGGGATGCTGTTTTGTAGGCTTTAACCTTTTTTATCCTAAACGAGATGGGTCAAAAAAGGCGAACGGTTGTGACAGGCCTTCAAAGAGCGCGAACGCCCATCCACCCGCTTTGAGGCTCTCCAGTTGCCTGAAAACGCGCTTTACAGCTTCGCCGCTTCCAGCGTGTCCCTTGTCTGCATGGCCACCTTGCGGGCCGCTATGGCAAAGTCTTCCCCACTAGAGGCATAGAGCACGGCGCGCGAGGAGTTGACGATGACCGATCCGGCGCTGGAGCCATCGGCGTTGGCGCGCCAACCGGCCTTGACGGTGGCCACAGCGTCACCGCCTTGTGCACCCACACCGGGGATCAACAGCGGGAGCGTGGGAGCCAGTTGCCGCACACGTTCAATCTCAGCGGGATAGGTCGCGCCCACCACCAGGCCCAACTGGCCATTCAGATTCCATGGGCCTTGGGCCAGTTTGGCAACGTGTTCGTACAACAAAGGCTGGCCTTCAACCGAGGCCAAACGTTGGTTTTGCAAATCGTCGCCGCCGGGGTTGGAGGTGCGACACAGCAAAAACGCGCCCTTGCCGTGGTACTGCAAATAAGGCGCGACCGAGTCCCAGCCCATGAAGGGCGAGAGGGTCACGGCGTCGGCGCCGTAGCGTTCAAAAGCTTCTTTGGCGTACTGCTCGGCGGTGCTGCCAATGTCGCCGCGCTTGGCGTCCAGAATGATCGGCACATGCGGGGCCACGCGGCGAATGTGCTCCATCAGGCGTTCAAGCTGGCCTTCGGCGCGGTGCGCAGCAAAGTAGGCAATTTGGGGTTTGAAGCTGCTGACCAGGTCGGCTGTGGCGTCCACGATGGCGGCGCAAAAGTCGTAGATCTTGTTGGCATCGCCCTTGTAGCGGTCCGGGAATTTGGTGGGTTCGGGGTCCAGGCCCACGCAGAGCATGGAGCCGTTTTGGCGCTCGGCGGCGCTCAGCATGTCAAGAAAGGTCATGCGGGGGATTTTAAGGGGCGCCCCGCAAGCGCCGCTTTACTGGGACGCCAACAGGTCTGTGGGCAGGTTCAAGATGAAATCATTGAGGCTTTTGGCATCGCGCCCGGGTCGCATGTGGTCGCGCATGGATTCGACGGCGCCCTCCGCATTGCGCTGCCTGAGGGCCTGCACGATCAATTCATGCTGGTCAAAGGAGGCTTGCAAACGGCCCAAAGCGCCAAAGGCGTGTCGGCGGTAAACACCGGTCCGAAAACGGATGCGCAAGACCTCTTGCCGCAAAAAGGGGTTGCGTGTGCCTTGGTAAATGAGTTCGTGAAACGCCAAGTTGAGTTTTTGCCAGCCTTGCAGGTCTTCGGCCGCGGCCACCGGGCGGCTTTCTTCGTGCAACACAAACAGCTTTTGCATGTCTTCTTCACTCATGCGCTCGCAGGCCAAGCGCACGGCCACGGCCTCCAGCTCGGCCAGCAACTCCCACAGGCTGAGCAGTTGCTGCAGGTTCATCTTGGCCACGGTGCTACCGCCACGGGGCATGTTGCTGACCCAGCCTTGGGCCTGCAATTGGATGAGGGCTTCACGAATGGGTGTTTTTGACACACCAAATTGTTCGGCCAAAGCACTTTCGTCGATGGCGTCGCCGGGCAACAAATCACCCTTGGAGATGGCTTCTTCCAAGTACAAACGGATTTGGTCGCTGACTTTCATGGGGGGTTTCTTAGGGCAAACACTGATATTTTGTCATATTGCTATGCATGCGGATATGGGCTATAAATATATTTATGGATGGTGACTTTGTTTTTAAAGTCTTCCAACACACAATTTATGGCCAAAATCCAAGCTTCTATCGCGCTTTCACGTTTCAAGGTCATCGACCTGTCCCGCGTCCGCGCCGGCCCCAATTGCGTGCGCATCTTGACCGATTTTGGTGCGGATGTGGTGCGCGTAGAGCCGCCCGAAGGGGTTGACCCGAACGAAGCGATGTTTGCGGCCAACCGCAAGGGTGGGGATTTTCAGAACATCAACCGCAACAAACGCTCGATGACGCTGAACCTCAAGAAAGAGGGCGCGATGGACATCCTCAAGCGGATGATCGCTGAGGCGGATGTGGTGGTGGAAAACTGGCGTCCTGATGTGAAAGACCGCCTGGGTCTGGATTACGAATCGCTCAAGGCCCTCAACCCGCGCATCATCCTGGCCAGCATTTCCGGCTTTGGGCAGGATGGCCCCTATGCCTGGCGGCCCGGGTTTGACCAGATCATTCAGGGCATGGGCGGGCTGATGAGCGTGACGGGTGAGCCTGAGCACGGCCCCATCCGGGCAGGCTTGGCGGTGGCCGACCTGAGCGCCGGGCTTTACTGCGCCATTGGCATTCTGGTGGCCTTGATCGAACGAGAGACTTCGGGCCAAGGCCAGTGGGTGCAAAGCTCTTTGCTGCATTCGCAAATTGCCATGATGGATTTCCAGATGGCCCGCTACCTGAACGACAACGATGTGCCGGTGCAAGTGGGCAACAACCACCCCACCAGCTCGCCGATGGGTTTGTTCGAGGCCAGCGATGG
Organism: Limnohabitans sp.; assembly: GCA_044349375.1. Lineage (GTDB taxonomy): Bacteria > Pseudomonadota > Gammaproteobacteria > Burkholderiales > Burkholderiaceae_C > Limnohabitans_A. The sequence goes on along the minus strand of JBIKRC010000002.1, from coordinate 1,428 downwards.
CTGCTTCAATTTGGGCGCATCGGGCGAGGGCAACTGGAAGCGCTTTTGCGAAGTGCTGCAAAAACCCGAGTGGTACCAAGACCCAGAGTTTGTGACCGAGCCCCTGCGTGTCAAAAACAGGGCCCGCTTGAATCAGCTGATCGCGCAAGAGTTTCCCAAGAAAACCGTGCACCAGTGGGTCTCGCTGCTCAACCAAGCGGGCGTGCCCGCAGGCCCCGTCTACACCGTGCCCCAGGTGTTTGAGGACGAACAGGTCAAGCACCTGCAGGTGACCGCCACACTGCCCACGCAGTTTGGCAAGGACATGCACTTCATCACCCAGCCCGTGGTGCTGAGCCGCACGCCGTCCAAAGTGGTGGCCCCGGCACCTGGCTGGGGCGAGCACACCGACGAGGTGCTGCACGATCTGGGGTTTTCCGCTGCGGACATTGAAGGCTTTCATGCCCGGGGTGTTGTATGAGCGAAGGCCGCATCGATCTGAGCGTGCAAGGCCATGTGGCGCAGGTCACGATCGAAGACGTGACCCGGCACAACGCGATGAGCTTGTCCATGTGGACGGCCTTGCTGGCGGCTTTTGACGACATTGACCGCCGAACCGATGTGCGCGTGTGTGTGCTGCGCGGCGCGGGTGAGAAGTCCTTTGTCTCAGGGGCCAACATCAGCGAGTTCGAAACCCAACGCAACTCCGAAGCTTCAGTGGCGCGTTACAACGACATGGTCAAACGCACACAGCAAGCGATTTTTCGCTGCCGGGTGCCGGTGATTGCGGCCATCAGTGGCATTTGTTATGGCGGCGGGCTGGGCTTGGCTTTGAGTTGCGACATGCGGTACGCCGCGCCGCATTCGCGTTTTCGCATGCCTGCGGCCCGCTTGGGGCTGGGTTACGACATCGAAAACATGAAAAGCATCCTGAACAACCTGGGGCCTCAGGCCACTGCCGAGGCTTTTTATACCGCCCGGGTCTATGACGCGCAAAGCGCACAGGCCATGGGCATGGTCCTTGCTGTGGTTGAAGATGTGTTTGCGCACTGCACCGCATTGGCCCTAGAGATCGCCACCAATGCGCCCTTGACCATTCAGGCCGCCAAGAAAACCCTGGTGGCCCTGGCAGATGATAAAAAAGACATGATGTCAGTGAAAACCACCATCGACGCCTGTTTCAAAAGCACAGATTATGCGGAAGGCCGGCTGGCTTTCGCACAAAAGCGGTCCCCTCAGTTCACCGGCCAATAACTACCAACCCAGGAGTATTCAGATGAAACTTTTGACTTCCCTCATCGGCATTGCCCTGTCGGTCTCCACCGGCATGGCTTTGGCCTTGGGCCCAGCGCCCGCCCCCCTCAAAGACAAAGCCACCCTCACGGTGGGTTATGTCAAAGTGGGCCACCTCTCGCCCATGCTCTTGGTCGAAGAAGAACTCAAGAAAAT
>JBIKRC010000130.1:0-5872 GCA_044349375.1 Limnohabitans sp. | reverse complement strand
TCTCCGCTCCGACTGATCAGTATTCTACCCCCCAAATGAGGGGGTATCAGAGACGATGGCCAAAAAAATCTGTTTAGTTTTTGGCACCATGCGCCAATGCGCGTTCGCGGCTGGCGGCCAGCGCTTTGGCGTCCGGTGCTGACAAGTCCCAAGCCTGCATGTGGTCCAGGCTGATGTCGGTCAGGGCATCGATCCATTGCGCGTGGTTGTTCAGGCAAGGGATGTAGCTGAAGCTTTCGCCGCCCGCGTGCAAATAAGCTTCCTTCGCTTCTTGCTGGATTTCTTCCAGCGTCTCCAGACAGTCGCCTGTGAAGCCAGGGCAGACCACATCCACCTTTTTCACGCCTTGCTGCGCCATGGCGATCAACGTGGGCTCGGTGTAGGGCTCCAGCCACTTGGCTTTGCCAAAGCGCGATTGGAAGGTGAGTTTGTATTGGTCTTTGGACAGGCCGAGCGCCTCGGCCAGCAGGCGGCCGGTTTTCATGCACTCGCAGTGGTAGGGGTCGCCCAGGTGCAGGGTGCGCTCGGGCACGCCATGGAAGCTCATCACCAATTGTTCAGATTGACCGTTGGCCGCCCAGTGTTCACGAACCGTCTGCGCCAGCGCAGCGATGTAGCGCGGGTCGTCGTGGTAGTGGTTGATGAAGCGCATCTCGGGGATGAGCCGGGTTTTCAAGCCCCAGTGGTAAACGGAATCGAACACACTGGCGGTGGTGGTGCCGCTGTATTGAGGGTAAGCAGGCACGATCAGCACGCGCTGAACGCCTTCGGCCTTCAAGGCGCTCAGTTGTTCCGGGATGGAGGGCTGGCCGTAGCGCATGGCGTAACGCACGCTGACGTGGTGGCCGCGCTCTTGCAGTGCTGTGCCCAGCGACTGGGCTTGCTTTTCAGTGAAAACTTTGAGCGGCGAACCACCCTCGGTCCAGATACTGGCGTATTTGGCGGCCGATTTGGCCGGGCGCACGCGCAAGATGATGCCGTGCAGGATCAGCAACCAGATAGGTTTGGGAATCTCCACCACGCGACTGTCGCCCAAAAATTCAGCCAAGTACTTGCGAAGCGCTGGCGCCGTGGGCGCGCTGGGTGTGCCCAAGTTGCAATACAAGACAGCCGTTTTGGGCGCTTGACCATGCTGAAAGGAGGGTTCTTTTTGAAATGCCATGCGTTATTCTCCCACCACCATGATTGACATTTCTAAAATAAGAGCCATTACCCTCGATCTCGATGACACATTGTGGCCCGTTTGGCCCACGATTGGCCGGGCAGAGGCTGTTTTGCAAGCTTGGCTGTCTGCCCATGCGCCTGGGACGGCGGCCTTGTCGGCCGACTTGGCGTTAAAGCAGTCCATTCGCGCCGAGGTCAATGCCCGCCATGCCGACCGGGCGCACGATTTGTCGTTTTTGCGCCTGCAGTCGATTCGCGCCTTGTTGCAGCAAGCCGGTGACCCGGTGCACTTGGCGGAGGCCGCTTTTGAGGTGTTTTTTGCCGAGCGCCAGCGGGTGGACCTGTTTGAAGACGCCTTGCCTGCGCTGGCTTTTTGGAGCGCCAAGTACCCGATCGTTGCGCTGTCCAATGGCAATGCCGATGTCCACCGCGTGGGTATTGGCCAGCATTTTCACGCCAGCGTGAGCGCCCAGTCTTTGGGGGTGGCCAAGCCGGACTTGCGGATTTTTGTAGCTGGCGCGGCAGCAGCGGGCGTTCAGCTCCACGAGGTGCTGCACATTGGCGACGACGCACACGCCGATTGCGTGGGCGCGTTGGCCGCAGGCATGCAAGTGGCCTGGCTCAACCGCAAAGGCCACGACTGGACCCACGGCGACACGCGGCCGCACCTGGAGGTACGAGACTTGCACGCGCTGTGCGCCAGCTGGCCTGACTATGCCCGGTAGGTCGAAGCCTTCAGTCCGACAACCCATGGGAGCCCCGTGATAATCAGGAGACAGAGATGACTTTGAAAATTTATGGCATCAGCGCATCCCGCGCTGCACGGCCTTTGTGGGCTGCATTGGAATTGGGCTTGCCCTTTGAGCACATGGCCATGACCTACAAAGCGGGTGCGACACGCACGCCCGAGTTCTTGGCGCTCAACCCCAATGGGCACATCCCGGTGGTGGTCGATGAACGTCCCGAAGGCACCGTCACCGTGTGGGAAAGCATGGCCTGCGCCCTCTACATTGCCCGCGTGCATGGACAGGCTGATGGCCAGTCGATCACTCCCGCCACGCCCCGTGAAGAAGCGGAAGCTCTGCGCTGGAGTTTCTGGTCGGTGACCGAGCTGGAAAAAGACGCGCTCACGGTGCTCATGCACCGCATGGCCATGCCCGCCGACCAGCGCAAGCCCGAGCTGGCTGAGCAAGCCGAAAACCGATTGAAGGTGCCGCTGGCCGTGTTGGAGGGGCATTTGCAAGCCCAGCACGCCCAAGGCCAGGAGCATTTGGCGGCCGATCGTTTCACCGTGGCCGATGTGTGTGTGACCAGCGTGGCCAACTGGATTCGCCCGGCCCCGGGCTTGCTGGCGCAATTCCCGGCGGTTTCGGGTTGGCTGCATGCCTGCATGGAGCGCGAGGCGCAAAAGCGCTTAAGGGGAATGCCGTGAGGCAGGGGCCTGGAGGATCGAACTTCAAAACCGCCCCAGCGCCTGCATCTTCCACGCCAGCCACAGCTTGCGCAGCGGCGTGAGCGCGATGCGCTGGTGCAGCACCTGAAAGCCGGAGGCTTCGATCTCGCGCAGCAAGGTGCGGTAGATGCTTGCCATCATGAGGCCGGGTTTTTGGGCGCGGCGGTCGGCCGCAGGCAGCAGGGCCAGGGCTTCGTCGTACAGGGCGTGGGCGCGGTCGGTCTGGAACTTCATCAGTGCGGTGAAGCGGTCTGAGTAGTCGCGCTGCATCAGTTCGTTGGCTTTGACGCCAAAGCGTTGCTGCTCGTCGAGTGGCAGGTAGATGCGTCCGCGCATGGCGTCTTCGCCCACGTCGCGGATGATGTTGGTCATCTGAAAGGCCAGGCCCAGTTTGTGCGCATAGGCCGTGGTCGCCTCGTCGGTCTGGCCAAAGATGCGGGCAGCAACTTCGCCCACCACGCCGGCCACCAAGTGGCAATATTTTGTGAGGCCTACAAAGTCCAGATACCGGGTTTGGTTCAGGTCCATCTGGCAGCCTTCGATCACGGCCATCAGGTGGCGGCTTTCGATGCCGAAGGTGGGGGCCAGGGGCATGAGGGCGTACATGACGGGGTGGCTGGGCTGGCCTGCGTAGGCTTGTTGCACTTCTTTTTGCCACCAGGCGAGTTTGGTCGCGGCCACGCCAGGGTCTTTGATTTCGTCGACCACGTCGTCCACTTCGCGGCAGAAGGCATAAAAGGCGGTGATGGCCGCACGCCGCTCGGGCGGGAGGAACAGAAAGGCGTAATAAAAGCTGCTGCCCGAGGCGGCGGCTTTTTGCTGGACGTAGTCTTGCGGGCTCATGGGCTGGGATTCTCGCATTCAAAGCGCAGGATCAAGGCGGCGGCTGACCGGACAATCGGAGAAATTCTTTTTGCAGAACGGCCGCAGACCCGAGGCCCAAGGCGATGCGCCAGAGCAGGGCGCGCACTTCGTGGCGCGGCATTTTGACGCGCTGGTTCAGGGCCGCAGGCCCGGCCTGGCGCAGCAGCGCCACGGTGCGCGCACCAATCAGGGCTGGCAGGGCGCTGGCCAGACGCAGCCGCAAGGGCCTGAGCGCCTGGGCGTAGCGCATGCCATCGGCCAGTTGGGCTTGGTTGTGGTCCAGCCACTGGGCGTAGAGCGGGGCCAGGGCGTGCAGGGTGTCTGCATCAGGGTTGACAGCGGCTTGAGCCAAAAGTTCAGGGGTCAAGCCCGCCTGGCTCAGTGTCTCCTCCGGCCAGTAGCAGCGCCCAGTGGCCAGGTCCGCTCCGGCATCGCGAACGATGTTCAGGCGCTGCAGGCCCATGCCGTATTCCCGCCCGATGCGCAGCATCTCGGCCTGCGGCAACAGGCTGTAGCCGGGCAGGTGACGCCCGCACAGCTCGGTCCAGAACTCGCCCACGCAACCTGCCACCAGCCAGGTGTAGTCGGCCAGTTCGGCTTCGGTTTGCAAAGCCTGCAGGCCGGGGCCAAAGCGGTTCATGTCCAGTTGTTGGCCGTGGGTGATGTGGCGCAGCACTTGGCGCACGCTGGTTTGGTCGGCCTCTGTCAGGGTGTGCAAAAGCGGCAGGCATTGCGGCAGGGCTTGCATCAGGGCGCGTTCGTGCGGGTCGGTTTGCTGCGCGGCAAAGGCCTGGGTCAGTAGGGACAGCTCGCCGCTTTCTGGAGCCGAAGGGTCCTGCGCGGCAATCGTTTGTGTCATGAGGTCAAGCAAGACCTGGCGCTCAGACAGGGGCAGGGCGGTGGTGTCGGCCACGGTGTCGGTGGCGCGGGCCAACAAATAGCCGATGGCCACTGGGGCTTGCAGGGCTGGGGGCAACAGGCGAATGGACAGGTCAAAAGAACGCGAGACCTGCCGCAGAAGGTTTCGTTGCTTTGCGGACAGACCGGAGCGCTGTGGCTGCGAAAATAGGGGGTGTTTGAGCATGGTCAATCGGTATTGTCGCTTGACAGACGGACCCGGTTTGAATAGATTACTAACCAGTCAGTCATTATTATTTCCTGAGAATCCCATGCCCTCTTCCCTGTCACTCGCCGCGCGGCGAGTTTTCCATTGGTGCGCCCTTGCGGCCTTTTTGACCGCTTTGTTGGCCTGTTCCAAATCCGAAGCGCCACCAGCGCCTTTGCGCTCGGTCAAGTTGCTCACGGTGTCCACCACCGATTTGGCTGTGGGCGGTGAGTTTTCTGCCGACGTGCGGGCGCGGGTGGAGTCTCGGCTGGGCTTTCGGGTGGGAGGCAAACTGGTGCAGCGGCCTGTTGAGGTGGGGCAACGGGTGGCCGCTGCGCAGTTGTTGGCCTTGATTGACGCGCAAGACTACCAATTGGCCGCGCAGGCAGCCCAAGCGCAGGTGAGTGCTGCGCAAAGCCAGCGGGATTTGGCCGCGGCAGACTTCAAGCGCTTTGAGGCCCTGACCGCACAAAACTTCATCAGCGGTGCCGAGTTGGAGCGGCGCGAGGCCACCTTGAAATCGGCCGATGCGGCTTTGAACCAGGCCAAAGCCCAAGCGCAGGCGCAAGGCAATCAGGCTGGTTATGCACGTCTAACCGCCAGCCATGCCGGCGTGATCACCGCCATCGAAGCCGAAGCGGGGCAGGTGGTCTCCGCGGGTCAACCCATCGTGCGTCTGGCCCATGATGGCCCGCGTGACGCCGTGTTTGCCGTGTCTGAGCAACTGGCTTTGGGCTTGAAAATCGGCCAAAGCATGACGGCCACATTGCTCAGCACGGGTCAGCCCTTGAAAGGGAAAATTCGGGAATTGGCCGCCAGCGCCGATCCGGTGACGCGCACCTATGCCGTCAAATTGGCTTTGGAGGCCTCGGCCAATTTGCCCCTGGGGGCCACGGTGAACGTCCATGCGGCCCCCTTGAGCGGGAGCCAAACTGAAGTGATCAAATTGCCGACCAGTGCATTGCGCCAAGAGGGCACGGGCAGCGCGGTGTGGGTGCTGGATGAGGCGAGCATGACGGTGAATTTGAACCCGGTGCAGGTGGCCACGGTGGATGGCAACCAGGTGGTGATCAGTGGCGGTTTGCAAGCAGGCCAAAAAGTGGTGTCTGCAGGCGTGCATGTGCTGACCCCGGGGCAAAAGGTCACGGTTTACGTGGACTCCGCTGCCAAGTCTGTAGCACCTACCCCTACGGGACGGTGATTGGCCATGGCAAGCAACGATACAAAGTTCAACCTCTCGCGCTGGGCGTTGGAGCACCCGGCCTTGACGCGTTACCTGATGGTGG
>JBIKRC010000001.1:0-21301 GCA_044349375.1 Limnohabitans sp. | reverse complement strand
TCCACGGTTGCGTAAGGATTGCCGTTGGCCACAATAAAACCATACAAGGCCCAAGACATCCGCTGCCGCAGCTGGTCCTGCCCCCCCAAAGCCATGTCTACAAAACGCAATTGACTCCAGCCATGTGCCAGATCGGATGCCGCACGATTTTGTTCGTCGTAATCGATCACATAGCTGGGCGCCTTGAGTGGAGAAAAAGGCATGGCCAATTGCCGATCAATCCAAGCCGAGTAGCCCAGCCGCTGAACCTCGGCCACCGATTGCGGTGAAGGCCCCCAACTGGCTTGCTCCAAAAACCGGGCAGCCGCAAAATAACTGGCATTCGCGGGTGTTGAGTCACGAGCAGACACCTGCCCGGAAGAAGCCAGAAACAGTGTGGGTCCCTCCTTGTCGGCTTGTTGAGAATCTCCGCAACCACTGAGCAGTACAGCGGTGGTCAACACAAAAAATAGGAATGTCTTCATGAAAAACTTTTAGGTCAAAATATAGTGAGATGATATCTATTTTTATGATTTTGATGTTTTGTTTTGCATGATTCACCAAAACACATTTCAAGCGAGGTTTTCCAGTGAAAATTTACCTTCTCTATGGCACGCCTGTAAACAAAAGCATGGAGACTGTGCAGGGCACGCCAGGAAACGACAAAATTTACCCAATGGGTGGTTGGGACTTTGTTGAAGGGTTTGCAGGTACAGACACCGTTTGGGTACAAGGGCCAGCTTCAGAATTCAAAATTGTGATGGAAGACGGCTATGTCTGGGTCGACACAGTCGCCGGCGCGAGTGCCTATGCCAACAGAGTTCAGCTCAAAGATGTGGAGTTGGTTCAGTTCACAGACAAACTTGTGGACCTTGTTGCGCAGTCATCCCAGTTGGTTGAATATGACAATCCTACAACCCAGAACTTCACAGGCGGGCTGGGCAAAGACACGGTCATTTTTGATCTCCCCATCGAAAGCTTCAGCATCTATGCCAGTGGCAGCAAACATTTCATCACACCCAAGGACATCACGCGAGGGCGCGACAGCCTGCAAAGCATAGAGCGGCTGCAATTTAGCGATCAGAACGTGGCACTGGACATTGCCCAAGGCGTGGGCGGCACCGTGGCCAAATTTTTAGGGGTTGTTTTTGGCGCCAGTGCGGTCTTGGATCGGCAGATGGTGGGTATCGGCATGCACTTTGGAGACGCTCTTCAAAACAACCCAACGGGCCTGATGCGCTTGGCACTGGATGCCAAACTGGGGCCCAATCACAGTGACGAAGAGCTGGTTGAGCTTTTGTTCTTTAATCTTTTTGGATTCAAGCCTGCTGACAATGTACGGGATCAATTCGTGCAGTGGATAGACAGTGGGCAACAAACGCAAGAAAGCTTAGCGCTTCTGGCTGCAGAGCAGCCAGAAAATTTGAGCAACATTTCCTGGATGGGATTGGTAGAGAACGGTTTGTCATATGTCCCTCTGCCTTCTTAAGCCTACAAGCCAAGCCGTCATCGCACGGCGGCAAACATTGGCTTTATTAATGGGGCTGGCGGTCGCGGGCAAGGCCAATGCCACACCCGCTCTTGCGAGCATTGCAGGCCTTCGCTTGCCTCTCGTGCAAGCGGCACAAGGCAAATTTGCGAACCAGGCTTGGAATGGTTTGGGCCATTTGGGTTCTGAGGATTTCAAAGGCCATTGGATTTATCTGGACTTTTGGGCCTCTTGGTGTGCGCCATGCAGGCAATCGTTTCCATGGATGAACAGTATTCATGACAAATTTGAACCTCTGGGTCTGCAAATCGTTGCAGTGGGGCTGGACAAAAAACCAGAACCCATGCAATCGTTTTTAAATTCAACCAAACCCCGCTTTTCGATTCTCTGGGACCGAACCTCTGCATGGGCGGAAAAACTGCAAATTCAGAGCATGCCAGCCAGCGTGCTCATCAAACCTGATGGGCAAATGATGGCTTGGCACAAAGGTTTCAGCAGGGAGATGGTCCAAAAAGTCGAAGCTCAACTAAGCCAATGGCTTTTGGAGAAATCATGACACTTCACCTGAAAGTGGTTCTGGTGTGGGTCCTCGTCCATTTAGTGGGTTGCGCCACTGAGCCTGTCAAACCGTGGCAAAAGGAATACCTTGCGCGTCAAGACATGAACCACGAGTCCGACACATCGACAGCGCGTTATCTGGACCACATTTACTTTAGCCGAGAAGGAACCAGCGGTGGCAGCGGCATCGGTGGTGGGGGTTGTGGATGCAATTGACCGTTCGCCCCCCCACAGAACATTCAGTTGGACTGTTGGCGCTTTTTGGCTTGGCACTGACTGCTGCGCACCATTCACCGACCGAAGCGCTGACCCTTGATGAGCCCACAGTCCAACTCCGATGGCTTGACTACCAAGAGCGGCAAGACGGATTGGACCGGATCAAGGTCGAAGCCTGGTCAACCCGTGCCGTCATCAACTTCAATGATTCTTGGGGCGTGCAAGCGTATTCGGTGGTCGACACCATCTCAGGCGCATCACCTGTTTACTACGCAAGCCCCCAAGCATTTGCCAGCGTCACCGACAAAAGAAAAGCACATGATCTGAGGCTGGTGCACGTCACAGGCCAATATCGGATCGCCATTGGTGAAAACAGTTCGCGTGAAAACGACTACACCTCTCAAGGTCGGGTTGTTCAGCTCAGCCGTTCAAGCGCCGATCAAAACATGACCTTGGATATGGGCGTGTCGCAATCCAAAGACTTGGTCAGCCCAGTCAATAAAGCTGTGCGCGCAGCCCCCAAAAACTCTGATGAACAACTTTTGGGGGTGCGCTGGAATGCATCACCCGTTGATGCGCTGCAATTTCAATGGACGCGGGCGTCTTTGAAAGGCTATTTGAGTGATCCCTATAAGTTTCTGGACCAACGGCCCGACCAACGCATCCAGTCCACCTTGCTGTTTCGATGGAATCACCACATAAGAGAACAGGACAGCACCATCCGTTGGACAACGCGGGGCGTGCATGACACATGGGGGGCGCATTCATTGATGTCTCAAATTGACTGGAGCACACCATTGGCGCCCAGCTGGCGGATCACACCTTCTGTTCGGTACTACACCCAAAACGCGGCCCGGTTTTTTTCAAATCCTGACCCCAAAAGTCCCTTGACACCCAACATACCGCGAGATTTTGTGTTCGGCCAATCAGCGCTGTCCATGGACCAAAGACTGTCTGCTTTTGGCGCCATCACCCTTGGGTTTCAGATTGACAAAACCATCAACAAAAAAAACCAAATCAACCTGCGTTTAGACAGCTACAAACAGCGCGGTCAATGGTCTGCCATGCAATCGGGAACGGAAGGTGTTGCCGATTTCAAAGCAAAATTTATTCAGCTGGGGTGGACCCATTTCTTAGACCGATGAGATTCGGTCACGCATTCAAAAAGAATGTACCTCTGAAGCATGGTTCACGCACAAAGCCCTGAGGCCACTGGATTTGAGCAATGACAGGGCGCGCTCCCCTGACAGCATGAAAGCGCTGCTCAAAGCGCCAGCCAACATGCACGAAGGCGCCAACACCGAAATGGCCTGCCAATGCTGAACGGGCCAGCCCGTTATGGGGTTGAGCAAATGCGAATAACGCACACCATCGACCACCATGAACCGCTCGTAATCGCCAGAAGTTGCCATGCCACCCAACTTTAAAGGCAGTACGGCAATCAAATGACCCGGTCGTCTGGGGTGTTGAATTCCCACCTCCCAAGGTGCGCCATCATGCTTGGGCCCAACAGCAAAGACATCTCCACCAAAATTGATCAAGGCTGACTTGAACCCCGCTTGCATTAAGAGGTTCGCCGCCCGATCAACGGCATATTCTTTTCCTAAACCGCCCAAATCAATTTCCATTCCCGCGCATGGCAAATGAATGTGCTGACCGTCCCACAACACCTGATGCCACCCCACGAGTGGCAGCAAGGCCTGAACCGCATCGTTTGATGGCAACACTTGGGCACTGAAATCCCAAGCACGCCTTAAAACGCCGGTGGTGATGTCAAAGACGCCATCAAACTGCGCATGCAATTGATGGGCGAAATTAAAGAGTGATGCGGTCTCTGCATCGCAGCTGTAAGCCGATGAACCTGCCAACGCATTGATTTGGGATACGACGCTGTCAGGGCGGTAGCGAGAAAACTTGTTTTGAATTCGCAGAACCTCGTCTTCTACTTGCTTGGCAACCAAGCTTGTCTCCACCTCGTCCGAAACATCAAGGTAAATTTTGCACTCACTGGCCATGGCTGCAAAAGACAACAACTGCACTGTTCGATGTTCCTGTTAAATCATTTCATGCTGCAATTGACTATAGCGGATCGGTCAGTCAGAACATTGCCAGTCATGAGAATACATCTCTGCGGCGTTAGCAGGGAGTTGAGTCATTAAGGATGTTAGGTGTCAATTTTTGGCTTGCTCCCAAGTCGCATTCAGTCCCGCGCAATCGGGAAGAAGAGGTCCATGTGACGGTCGGTTGAGTTGCTGAACAGCATGAAAATCCTGCCGTTACCCGTTTCTGTGCTTCAGCCTATCCGCTGGCCGCCGTAGCCCACAGCCCAATAGTTTTGTAGGGTCAAGGCGTTTTTAGTGAACGTGAAGTAACCTCAGAGAGGGGTCATCAGAGAGGGGTCAGGTCTTGCATTGCAACATCCTGGCAGACGTTTCATGTTTTTTAATGCTTGCGTTCAACGATGGGTGCCCTGCTTGCGCACCGCCCTGCTCACTGTGGCGTAGTGCACGCCGAATGCATCGGCAATGGCGCGCATGGTGAAGGCGCCAGTGGCGAAGGCTTGGGCCATGGCGTCGTCGCGGTCGCCCGGTTGTTGTGTGAAGGAGTACAAATCTTGCTCCAAAGGCCGTCGCTGGGTCAGTGGAACTTCTTTGATGGTGTCGTTGACCAGCGCCGACATTTTTTCAAGAAATACATCGTCGCCCAAATAGATTTGCCCTCTTAGCTTGTCCCACAAGGGCGGTTGGTCAACACCTGCACTCACAAAGTCAATGAAACGCATCACTGCCTGATCGCGCCGAAGGCCAAAGCGCTCCAGTAGCGCATCGGTTTGCAGCCAGGGCGGCGTCGGTGTTTGGCCCGTCATGCAGCGGTAAGAGCTCCAGGGCCATTCGGCGGCATCGGCCACCATATTGGCCCTGACCGGATTGAGCACCACATAGCGCGCCAATTCGAGCAGGTAAGCCTCTTTTTCAATCAAGATGGCTTTGTACCGCCCCTGAAAGACATGGCCAACGCGACCATGGGCACGGTTGGCATATTGTGTGTAAACGCCATTGAGATGACGCATGCCTTGTGACAGGTTGGCCTCGACCGTTTCCAGCACGACGTGGTAGTGGTTGGTCATCTGGCACCAGCCATGACAAACCCAGTTAAAGCGCTTGCACACATCCCCCAGCAATTTCAACCAGGCTCGACGGTCGTCATCGGTCAAGAAAATGTCCTCGCGACGATCTCCCCGTGAAGTCATACCGAGTGGGGTCAGGTCTTGCATTAAGACAATAATTTGCGGGCAATGGACCTCATCTCCTGATGCGTGATTGCGAGACCTGAACCAATCCCTGTCGTTAAACCTTGTTTCACCTCGTACTTGAACCCGCTAAGAATAACATACGATTTTTATCGCATTTTAGGATTGATTAATACTGGTGAAGTGGGTTCATTGGCTTTAAACTCTACTGATTTTTGATTTCTCCTCAGATTTGTATATGTATTTGTCCCCTCACCAAAGGTAGGTATTGGGAAGTTATAGGAGGATGGACTGACTGTGATTCCGCTTTTGGTAGGACCCATCCAAGCAACATATTTCTCTGTGAATGTTGCCTCATACGCAATCCTCCCGAATTGTCTTGCGGTTTTGTCTTGATTAACAGGAGTAATAACATATTCAAGTGAAACTACTGCCATTAACTCCTCTTTGTTCGTTATTAGCCAATCAGTACGACTCCGCCAGCTTCCTAGGACATCAACAATAATCTCAAGAAAATAGTCAGGATCACCTTCGCTTTCATGCTCTGGATTAATCATTACATTGTTTCTTATCAGGTAAGAAGCCAATAGATTTCCAAACTGACGAGAATCGGAATTGTTGAATCCAATATCTTTAATATATGAGTTGTCACCTCTCAGGGCGATAACTCCTGCGCTTAGTTGCAGTCTACTAGGCGAGCCAGATAGATTTGCCGACGGATCTCCTCTGCTGCTAAGCAGATTCATCTGTTCTGACGCATAAGGACGACCTCCTCCCATAGCGCCTCCACCCTCATCATTGATTATTGCTGTTTGGAGATAGACTTTTTTATCTCTGAACGAAGTGATCGGAATATCTGATATTGCGCTACGCATTGCAGCGGAAATCAATGCTTGCTCTACTGCAAATCGCTTACCACCTCCATGTGCAGGGATAGGGGAATACGTACCGCATCCTGCTAGAGAAAATACTATTGATAATGAGAGGGTAAATAATGTACGCATAAAAAAAAGAGGACGTAGTCCTCTTTGTTTGTAAAATTTATCTAAACAATAGTTATAAAATACTGCAGTGATCTAGACAAGACATGATAGTCAAGAATAGATACACAATGGAGTTATCGTACACAAATTGGACGGCTGGGGGTCATCGAGATGTTTCTCTGACCGGCAGAGCATCCGTTCAGTACTTGCGCGTTTACTGAAGGACGTTGCAAAGGAGCAATGTTAGTAGGGTAACTACCGTAAATCGGTGCGCCATTGTAAGAATATCCTTTAATCAAAGGCTGAGTTACAGGTTTACCGGTATTAAAGTTATATGGGCTGGTTCCATACAATCCGGGATTAGCGACTCTAGGATTGAATACTTCAATACCATTAACCTTGGTTTTTTGAAGCTGAGTTTGAGTCGCGGCGCAAATTCGACTGCCATTGTAGTTCGCGCAAGTGTAGGCCATGCTTTGAGAGCAAAACAATGCCAAAAGCATTGCGGAGAAAAGTTTGAAAAGTTTCATAGTGGCTCCAAAAAATTGAGTTTTTGTCAAATTAATTGTCAATTTTGTATTTTGTACCAGAAAAAAATTCAAGTCAATACCCCTGTGAAATGTAGGACTATTTTTCACGGAAGCCTCAGACGTAGCTTAGGTGATGTCGATCCTCCACATACGGTATGGAACGAATGAACGGGCAAGAGGGATGGGGTCAGGTCTTGCATTAAGACAATAATTTGCGCTATGTTTGACCCCATCTTCTGATGCGTGATTGCAAGACCTGACCCCATCCCTCCCATCCCTCTGACCCCATCCCTCTGCGAAAATGATGGACTCCATCTTGAGTGCCATCGGGATCTCTCAAAAATTCCCCTATGAACTTTCGATCACCAACGTGTTGAGCAAGTGAGGTGCAGCGGGCGAGGCCTTGAAGGGGTCTGGCCCAAACCCCCAGACTTTGTAAGATTTTTGCCAAAAGTGCTGTGCAATGCGCGTTATATGCTTGAAAATATAACGATATTTGATGGTTTTGATATTTTTTCGAGGTTTTGAATCATGAAGAATCGTTTGATGGGGTCTTTCTGGGGTGCGTCGCTGTTGTTGGTGGGAGGGCAGGCTTGGGCTGCGGCCTTCACGCCTCCACCCGTGGGCTCCAAATTTTTCACGACCAGCAACAACGGAGAGTTTGTCAACGAGGTGCTGTCGGTGGAGGCGGATCGTTTCATCACCCGCAGCACCAAAGTGGGTGAGACGAAGTCCAATGAGTCGAGCCGGTTTTTGGGGTTGCTCAGTTTTTCTCAAGGGTTGCGGGAGGGTATTTTGCCGGGGGATCAGGCCAAGGCTGCGGCCTTGTTCCCCTTGAAAGTGGGCAATATGGTGGCTTTCAACCACTATGGTTTCAATGGCGGCAACCGTTGGTTCCGTGACCACAACATGGAAGTGGTGGCCGAGAAGACGGCGCAAATTGGTGGTGAGCCCAGCCAGATTTTCGTGATCAAAGTAAAGGGGGAGTCGCCTGGTTTTTTTAAGATGGAGGGCACATGCGAGTATTCGACACGCTTGGCCACTTGCATCCAATGGGAGGGGGATCTGTTCATTCGGGGAAACAGTGCGAGCACAGGACCCTACAAGGGGATGATGAACAAGGCCGTGGTCAATGGCGCTGAGCTTTTGGTCCAGCAGGCTGGAGCCCCAGCCGCGACACCGGCACCAGCACCAGCACCAGCACCAGCACCAGCACCAGCACCAGCACCAGCACCAGCACCAGCACCAGCACCAGCACCAGCTCCTGCTCCTGCTCCTGCTCCTGCTCCTGCGATAGCTCCCGTGTCCGTCACGCCAGCAGCGACGACCACGGCGGTGCCCAGCAATGCCGAGCAGCGTCTGAAGCAGGCCAGGGAGTTGTTGGATAAAAAGCTGATCAATGAGCAGCAATACAACGAGTTTGTGGCAAGGATCATGAAAGAAATGTGAGCCAAGGCCCTTGAAGTTTCAGGGGCGTGGTCGAATTTTTAGAGTTTGGTGGCCCACCGACGGCAGTGGCGTCATTCAAGTTTCTCAGGTGGCAGTCGATGTGTCTCAGGCGAAGGTGTCAATGTGTTGTTGATGCCCGCCTACCGGGATGCGTTCGTATGTGGCGACTTTTTTCATCTTTGTTGATGTGCGCATGGCTGGCAGGCTGTGCGGGGGTCATGCATGGCCGTTCTCAGTCGGTTCAGGTGTCGACTGTGTGCAATGGTCAGGTGGTGCCAGCGGTTTGCACTGCCCAAAATGCGAAGGGGGCTTGGCATTTCCAAGCACCTGCGGCCATTGAGGTGCAAAAAGACTTTACAAATTTGAACATCACCTGCAAGTCGCCCTTTTTCAGTGAGGTGTCGGTGACGTTGCCATCGGGGCTGAATTTGTCGACGGCGGGTAACTTGCTGGTGGGTGGTGTGGTGGGTGTGGGGGTGGATGTATTCAGTGGATCGGCGTTTGCTTATTCACAATCGGTGCGTATCCGATACCCGTCTTGTGAACGATGAACAGGGAGACTTTGATGGCTTTGAGAAAAATTCGTGGGTGGATGTTGTTGGCGGTGTTGCCTGTGTTGGCCGCTTGCGGCGGCGGGGGTAGCAGCGGTTGCAAGACGGCTTTGGGCGGTTTTACCGATTGTTTCGATGACAAACAGACTCCAGTTGTCGTGGTCAAGGACAAGGTCGAAGTCAATGCCAATGTGGCACCCAAGGCGCTGACGTCTGAGCTCGTGAGTGCCGTTGTCAAGACGAAGGTGGAGCTGGATGGCTCCAACAGCCTGGACGACAACCGCGATGTTTTGAGTTACACATGGAAGTTGTTGACAAAGCCCAGCAATAGCAATGCTGTACTGAATGGCGGGACCACACCCAAGCCGAATTTTGTGCCGGATGTGTTGGGTGACTACACCTTGAGCTTCAGCGTGAGCGATGGCAAGTTGAGCAGTCCTGTTGTTGAGATCGTGGTGACGGCTGTCGCAGCCAATGTGGCCCCGAAAGCTTCAGCGGGCCAAAACCGGGAAATATTGGTTGGCGGTGAGCTGGTTCTGGATGCTTCGGGCAGCACTGATGCCAACGGCGATGCTTTGACTTATGAATGGGACATCTTTGAAAAGCCGACAGCGAGCGCCAAGCCACTTTTGTCAGCCAGTGAAGGCGTCAAAACCTTCTTTGTGCCTGACGTGGTGGGAACTTATCGGGTGCGTTTGGTTGCAAGCGATGCTGTGTTGAAAAGCGATCCGGTACTGGTGACCATCACCGTCAGCAACAAAAATTTGCCACCTGTGGCCGATGTCACAGGAAGCGATTCAGATGGGACAGTGGGCAAGGCTGTCAACCTAGATGGTTCAGCCAGTTCTGATCCCAATGGCGATTCTTTTACTCACACTTGGGCCATTGTTTACTCACCGCCGAGTAGCTCCACCCCTTTGCTCAACACAAGTGCGCCAAAGACATTATTTGTACCAACTGTAGCTGGTCTTTATATCTTCAGCCTGGTGGTGAAAGAGCGCACTTTGAGCAGTCCATTGAGCAGTTCCCCAGTCAATGTGGTCGTGACCGTGAAATGATGGTTAACGATGGCGAACTGCGGCCTTAGGGTGGTGCCCCTCTAGGAGACAGCTGCAATGACTTGAATTTTCGGCCGAACCACCGTGCCGAAAAGAAGATTTGTGGGATCGATTGAAAGTTCATATATGACGGTGCTACAATATCCTATATGAATAAACTGCTTCGGATTCCCCTGAACGCAACAGCCGCTCAATTTGAGCGGCTTTTGTCGTTGCAGAAGGTGTTTGCGCAGGTTTGTAACCAGTTGGCCCCCGAGGTGTCTCGCACCCGCGTGTGGAACAGGGTGGCTTTGCACCATTTGCATTACCGCGCTTTGCGCGAGCAGTATCCGGACCTTGGGTCCCAGATGGTGTGCAATGCCATTTATGCGGTTTCGCGCACGGCTCGGTTGGTCTATCAGAGCCCGGCCAGTCCTTTCAATGTCCAGAAAATGGGTGACAGTGCTTTGCCGGCTTTGCGTTTTGCCGAAACTTGCCCTGTGTATTTTGACCGGCACACCCTGAGCCTGAAGTCAGATCGGTTGTCTTTGTTCACCCTCGATGGCCGCATGCAGTTCGAATTGTCTTTGTTGCCTGATCAGTTGGCATTGTTCGAGCTGGGCAAGTTGCGCGAGATTGTGCTGAGTCGCGGTGTGGATGGTGTTTTTGCATTGTCTTTTTGGTTGGAGTCGGAGCAAGCCTTGGTGGCCGGTGTGGAGGCCATGGAGCCACCTGCAACCCCAAACCAAGTTGACCTGATTCCGGACTATGTTTCTTTAGAGGTTGTTTGATGAAGTCCAATTCCCCCCCCTCGGAGCTCAAGTTGGCTCTGGCCCAGTTCAAGCCGGTTTGGCGCATGGCTTTTCTGCTGAGCATCGTCATTGGCTTGTTGGGTTTCACGTCCACGGTGTATATGCTGGAGGTCTACGATCGCGTGGTCAACAGCCGCAGTGTGACGACCTTGTTGTCCTTGACTGTGGTGACTTTGGGCGCTTACGTCGTGATGGAGTGGTTGGAAAAGGTGCGATCTCGTTTGCTGTGGGGCACGGGTATTCAGCTGGAGCTGAAGATGTCCGAGCGGATCTACAACGCGATGTTCGACGGCATGCGCCAAAAGCAAATGTCTGGTGCGTTGAGTGCGCAAAATGACTTTCGCGCGGTGCGCGAGTTTTTTTACAACCCTGCTCTTTCTGCCGCTTTTGAGTTGCCGGTGGCGCTGGTGGCATTGGTGCTGATTTTTGCCATCAATCCTTGGCTGGGCCTGGCGGCTGTGGTGGGCGCTGTGGCCCAGACGGCCGTGGCCTGGTTGCTGCAAAGTACGTCTCGCGAGCCGCTGCAAGAGGCTCAGCGCCGTTCCCAGTTGGCGCAAACCTATGCCGAGACATCGCTGCGCAATGCGCAGGTGATGGAGTCCATGGGCATGGTCGAGTCGGTTCGCTTGCATTGGCAAAAACGGCAAGAGGCTTTTCTGGCTTTTCAGGCCAAGGCGTCGGAAGCGGCTGGGGGCTTGAATGCGGTGTCCAAGTTGTTGCAGCAGTTGATGGGTTCGGTATTGCTGGGACTGGGGGCGTGGTTCTTGTTGCGCAATGAGCTCAACGGGGGTGCGGCCATGATGATCATTGGCTCGGTGCTGGGGGGGCGTTTGTTGGCACCCTTGACCCAGATCGTGCAGCAGTGGAGCGCCATTGTGAATGTGAGCGCGGCTTGGCAGCGTCTGGATGTGTTGTTGGCCGAAGTGCCAGAGCGTCCCAAGAACATGTCTTTGCCTGCGCCCAAGGGGCACTTAACGGTGGACAACCTGACGGCGTCTCCACCTGGGCAGACTTTTGCTGTGCTCAATGGTTTGAAGTTCGATGTGCCACCAGGGTCGGTGCTGGCGGTGGTGGGGCCTTCGGCTTCGGGTAAAACGTCTTTGGCCAAGTTGTTGTTGGGCATCTGGCATCCATTGGCGGGCAAGGTGCGCCTTGACGGTGTGGATGTGCATGTCTGGGACAAGGCTGAGCTGGGGCCTTATTTGGGGTATCTGCCGCAGGGTGTGGAGTTGCTGGACGGGTCGTTGGCCGAAAACATTGCGCGTTTTGGCGAGGTTGACATGGCCTTGGTGGAGGCGGCGGCTCAGCGAGTGGGTTTGCATGGTTTCATTTCTTCATTGCCCGATGGCTACCAAACTGCGGTGGGAAGGGATGGTGGCTTGCTGTCGGGCGGGCAACGTCAGCGTGTGGCCTTGGCCCGTGCTTTGTATGGCGATCCGGTGTTTGTGGTGCTGGATGAGCCGAACTCGAGTCTGGATGAGGCCGGTGACGCGGCTTTGAATCAAGCGATTGCTTCGCTCAAGGCGCAGGGAACTTCATTTGTGGTGATCACCCATCGCACGAGTGTGCTGGCGGTGTCGGATCGGATGTTGGTGTTGAGTGATGGTGCTCAGCAGATGTTTGGCAGCACGTCGGATGTGTTGCAAAAGCTACGTGGTGGGCCTGCTGCGCAGGTAGCGCCGCCAGCACCGGTGGCATTGGCGCAAGGGACTTGAGGTTGTCTATGAAAAAAAATACCCAGATTTTGAGAGACGATTTGTCGTCTGTGTTGTGGAGCTTGCGCCGTGAGTTTGCGGTGGTTGGGATTTTCAGCATGGTGGTCAATTTGCTGATGCTGACGCCCACCATTTACATGCTGCAGGTTTATGACCGCGTGTTGCTCAGTCAGAGCCACATGACGTTGTTGGTGGTGTCTTTGATTTGTCTTTTCCTTTTTGGAGTGATGGCTTTTTCGGAGTGGTCCCGTTCGATTTTGTTGGTGCGGACCGGGGTCAAGCTGGATCAGTTGCTCAGTCATCGGGTTTTCAAGGGCACTTTCTTGGCGTACCTCAATCCCAGTGATTCGTCACCCGCGAAGGCGTTCACCGATTTGACAGCGGTACGTCAGTTTTTGACGGGCAATGGCGTTTTTGCATTTTTCGACAGCCCCTGGGTTCCTATTTACATTGGCGTGCTGTTTTTGTTGCACCCTTGGTTGGGCTGGGCGGCTTTGTTTTTTGCGGTGGTTCAGGCCAGCATCGCCTGGTTTGGTCATCGCTTGAGTAAACAGGTGCAGTTGACGTCGAGTCGTTCGCAAGCGGAGACGCAGGGTTTTTTGAGTTCCAAAATGCGCAATGTGGATGTGCTGGTGTCCATGGGCATGTTGGGCGGCCTGTACCGTCGTTGGCAACTCAAGCAGCACAAGACCTTGGTGTTGGCCGGTCAAGCGCAGGACAAAACGGGCAGCTTGACGGCTGTGAGCAAGTTTGTGCGCTACACGCAGCAGTCTTTTAGCTTGGGGATTGGTGCTTGGTTGGTGGTGATCGGCGAGATCAGTCCGGGGGCCATGATTGCAGCCAACGTGTTGATGACGCGTGCTTTGGCGCCGATTGATTTGTTGGTGTCAACTTGGCCCAGTTTTTTGACCACCAAAGATGCGTTCGAGCGTTTGCGTCAGTTGTTGATGTTGTCTCCTGCCGGTCGTACCGAAGTGATGAAGGCGCGTCCTTTGGGCAAGCTGACT
Organism: Limnohabitans sp.; assembly: GCA_044349375.1. Lineage (GTDB taxonomy): Bacteria > Pseudomonadota > Gammaproteobacteria > Burkholderiales > Burkholderiaceae_C > Limnohabitans_A. The sequence continues at coordinate 7,725 of JBIKRC010000001.1, read as the reverse complement.
GTGGAGAATGTGGTGATTTCCTTGCCAGGCCGCAAGGCGCCGGTGGTCAATGATGTGAGCTTCACCACCTTGCCGGGTACGGTCACGGTGGTGTTGGGTCCTTCGGGTTCGGGCAAGTCCACACTGGCCCGCGCCATGATGGGGATTGGCCCAGTGCTCCAGTCCGGCCGAGTATTGCTGGACGACACGCCCATCACCGATTGGACGCGTGAGAGTCTGGGGCCTTTTGTCGGCTACCTGCCGCAGGACATCGAGTTGTTCGATGGCACTGTGGCTGAGAACATTGCCCGAATTGGTCAGGTGGACTCGGGGGCCGTGATTGCCGCAGCAGAAGCTGCAGGTTTGCACCAAATGATTTTGCGTTTTCCGAAGGGCTATGACACGCCCATGGGGCAGGCAGGACAATTTTTGTCGGGCGGTCAACGTCAGCGAATTGGTTTGGCGCGTGCCTTGTATGGCAACCCTGCACTGCTGGTGTTGGATGAGCCAAACGCCAATTTGGACGATGAGGGCGAAAAAGCGTTGTTGGATGCGATGCAGTTGCTCAAAAACCAAGGCGCCAGTGTGGTGCTGATCAGCCACCGTGCGGGTGTGTTGGCTGTGGCTGATCGTGTGGTGATCTTGCAGGATGGCAAATTGGTGGCCAGTGGCCCCCGAGATGCGGTGCTCGAAGCCATGAAAAAACAAAAGGAAGCGGCGGCTTTGGCGGCTTCTTCTGCACCATCTGCCGGTTTGTCGGCGTAAATATTTATCTTGAGGTCTGGTGATGTCGAATCAAAAATTGTCCAAACAGTTGAGTGCTCAGGTAGAGGATGCACACGTGACGCAGTCAAGCGATGAAAACGCTTTGCGGGCCAGTGCCGATACCCGTGCGATTGTCCGAAAGGGGCTTTGGGTGTTGGGTTTGGGTTTTGGCGGGTTTTTACTGTGGGCTGGCATGGCACCTTTGGATGAGGGCGTGCCGACGGCGGGAACGGTGGCCATCGATACCAAGCGCAAGACGGTGCAGCATTTGTCCGGCGGCATTGTCAAAGAGGTCTTGGTGCGAGAGGGCGATCAAGTCAAAGCCGATCAAATTTTGATGCGTTTGGATGAGGCGGTGAGCAAGGCTAATTTTGAATCGATTCGCCAGCGCTACGTCGGCCTGAGTGCGGTTCAAAGCCGCTTACAAGCTGAGCAGCAAGGCTTGTCCAAAATCGCGTTTAAGCCAGAGGTTATGTCGGCCATGAGTGATCCGCAGATCTTGGCGCAGGTGAATAACCAGCGGCAGTTGTTTGATTCGCGTAGGCAGGCTTTGCAGGCCGATTTGCAGATGATGCAAGAGAGCATGAAAGGCTTGAAGGCGCAATTGGAGGCGTCGCAGGAGGTTCGGGTGCAGCGCCAAAATCAGTTGCGCATCTTGAGCGATGAATTGTCCAATATCCGAGACTTGGTTAAGGATGGTTATGCCCCACGCAACCGCCAGATGGAGATTGAACGCTCGCTTTCGGATGTGCAGGCTGCCCTTGCAGATTTGACCGGCACGGTGCAGCGGGCCAGCAGCGCTATGGCTGAGCTGACTCAGCGCATCTTGGTGCGTCAGTCGGAGTACCGCAAGGAGGTGGAGTCTCAGTTGGCCGATGTGTCGCGCGAGGTGCAAGCCGATGCCGAAAAATTCGTGGCCCAGAAGCAGGAGTTGCAGCGCGTCGAGATCCGCTCGCCTGCCGCCGGGCAGGTGATGGGTTTGATGGTTCAGACGGTGGGCGGCGTGGTGCAGCCTGGGCAAAAGTTGATGGACATCGTGCCAAACGAGCAAGACCTGTTGCTGGAGGCGCACATTCCGCCGCATTTGATCGACAAAATTCAGGTGGGCTTATTGGCTGACATCCGGTTCAATACGTTTGCACACTCGCCACAGTTGGTGGTCGAGGGCAAGGTGCTGTCGGTTTCGGGTGATTTGGTTGTCGATCCGCAAAATCCACAGATGACGCACTTCCTGGCGCGTTTGCAGGTGACGGCTGAGGGCAAGAAGACGCTGGGTGCGCGGCAGCTTCAGCCGGGTATGCCGGCAGAAATCGTCATCAAGACGGGTGAGCGTTCGATGCTGACTTATTTGTTGAACCCTTTGACCAAGCGCCTGGCTGGGTCGATGAAGGAGGAATGAGATGGCTTTTCCTTTGAAATCGGCTCTTTTGGGTTTGGCCTTGATCAGTACCACTTGGGGGGTGCAGGCCATGAGCTTGCTGGACGCCTACAAAGTGGCACTGGAGCAGGATTCAACCATTCGAGCAGCACGTGCGGCGCTGGATGTCGGGCGTGAGCGACTGCCTCAGGCCAAGGCCCAGTTGTTGCCCACCTTGTCAGCCAACGTATCGCGCAACAACAACAAGCTGACGACCACGTCGACTGATTTTCTGGGCAATCCGTCGCAGACGCAAGATGACTATGTGAGCGACAACAAGTCGGTGTCCTTGCGTCAGCCGATCTTCAACTTGCAGAGGTTTTTTCAGTACAAGCAGGCGCAGGATGTGGTCAACGAGGCCGAAGCCACGTTTGAGCGCGATTTACAAAACCTGACGGTGCGTGTGGGGGGGGCGTATTTGGAGGCTTTGCTGAGCGCCGAACAGGTGAAGTTGGTGCTGGCGCAAAAGCAGCAGTACGAAACCGTTTTGATGGCCACCCAAAAAGCCTTGATGGCGGGCACGGGGACCCGGACCGACATAGACGAGGCCCGCGCCCGTTTGGACATGTCTTTGGCGCAGGAGTTGGAGGCGCGCCAGAACGAGGACTTTACGCGGCGTCAGTTGGAGATTTTGCTGAACCAGCCGGTCAAGCAGCTCAGTGCGCTGAACCTGCGCGGTTTGCAAGGCATGTCCGTGCTGGACCAGGATTTGAAAGCCTGGGTTGACAAAGCGCTGGCCCAGAGCCCGGAAGTCCGCGCCTTGCAGGCGCGTGTCGATGCCGCTGGCAAAGAGGTGCAAAAAGCCCGCGCTGGCCATGCGCCCACGCTGGATGCGGTGCTCCAGTGGTCTGACAGTCTCAGTGAAAACGTGACGCGTTTGAATTCGCGGTTCGAAAACAAATCGATTGGTTTTCAATTGACGGTGCCTTTGTACCAAGGCGGCTATGTCAGTTCGCTCGAGCGTCAGGCGGCGGCAGACAAGTTGCGCCAAGAAGAGGGGCTGGAGGCCTTGCGCCGGGATTTGGGTTTGCGCGTCCACCGAGAATTCAGGGGGGTCACCGAGGGGGTTCTGAAAATGCGTGCCTTGGAGCAAGCCGTCAACTCCTCCACCCAGTTGCTGGAGTCCACGCGCAAGTCGGTGTTGGCCGGGGTGCGTAGCCAGCTGGATGTCCTCAATGTTGAGCAACAACTGGCAACCACCACTCGCGACCTGGTTCAGGCGCGCTTCACTTATCTGATTTCGCGCTTGCGCTTGTATTCGCTCACCGGTCAGGACCCTTTGGCCATAGTCGAAGAGATCAACGCCGCTTTTGCCCCATGATTCGCCTGCCTTCTGAGCACCTTCTTTAAATGGGATCTGACCCCAATTAATTAATTGGGGTCAGATCCCAATTAATTTTGGTCTCGGGCATGGCCAGTTCCACCACAGGTGTGGGTGCTGTGCCTGAAATTCAGGTTGGCCTGCCTTCGGGTTCGGTGGGCCAAACCCCGATAGGCGTTCCAAAGCCCCTACACTTGGAGCCTATGTCCGAGCCCACATTCCCCCTCCAAACGGTCGCCATTTCGCTGGAAGACCGCAGTTACGACATTCAGATTGGCCGAGGCCTGCTGGGCCGCCCTGAAGCCTGGGCCGGTTTGCCCAAGGCGCAGACCGCGATGATCGTGACCAACGACACGATTGCCCCGCTGTACGAAGCCGCATTGCGCAGCGCCATTGCCCCGCACTACAAAAAAGTGCACACCGTGGTGTTGCCAGACGGTGAGGCGCACAAAGACTGGCCAACTCTGAACCTGATTTTTGACGCGCTGCTGGGCCACGGTTGCGACCGCAAAACCGTGCTGTTTGCCTTGGGCGGCGGCGTGGTGGGCGACATGACGGGTTTTGCGGCCGCCAGTTACATGCGCGGTGTGCCTTTTGTGCAGGTGCCGACCACGCTTTTGTCGCAGGTGGATTCGTCGGTGGGCGGCAAAACCGCCATCAATCACCCGCTGGGCAAAAACATGATCGGTGCGTTTTACCAGCCCGTGCGGGTGGTGTGCGACCTGAACACGCTGGCCACCTTGCCACCGCGCGAGCTGAGCGCTGGCCTGGCCGAAGTCATCAAATACGGCCCGATTGCCGACATGGCTTTTCTGGATTGGATCGAGGCGAACATCGACTCGCTGATGGCGCAAGATCCCGCCGCGATGGCGCACGCCGTTCAACGCAGCTGCGAGATCAAAGCCTGGGTGGTGGGGCAGGACGAGCGCGAAGCGGGCCTGCGCGCCATCCTCAACTTTGGCCACACCTTTGGCCACGCCATCGAAGCGGGTTTGGGCTTTGGCGTCTGGCTGCATGGGGAGGCGGTGGGCTGCGGCATGGTCATGGCGGCTGAACTTTCGCAGCGTTTGGGCAAGGTCGATGCTGCTTTTGTGGCGCGTCTGCGTGCATTGATTGAGCGTGCGGGACTGCCGGTGCGCGGTCCGGTGATCGACGTGGGCGATAACGCCGGCCATTACATCGAACACATGCGCTTGGACAAAAAAGCCATCGGTGGCGATATCCAGTTTGTGGTGATCGACGGCCCCGGCAAAGCCACCGTGTGCGGTGCGCCCGATGCGATGGTGCGCGAGGTGATCAACGCCTGCTGCGCCTGAGGCGCTGCGATGTTGCTCAGCGATTTATCACCCAGGTCGGTGCAAGCAGTCGGCCCTTTGTCGGCCTTGGCCTGCGATCCGGCGCACACCCGGGGGCGCCGCTTTTCCGAGCCGCCCGCGCCCACGCGCAATGCGTACCAAAGAGACCGCGACCGCATCGTGCACTCCACCGCGTTTCGGCGGCTGGTCTACAAGACCCAGGTGTTCCTGAACCACGAAGGTGACTTGTTCCGCACGCGACTCACGCACTCGCTCGAAGTCGCGCAGTTGGGCCGCTCGGTTGCAAGGGCCCTGGGCCTGAACGAGGATTTGGTGGAAGCCATTGCGCTGGCGCACGACTTGGGCCACACGCCTTTTGGCCATGCTGGACAAGATGCGCTGAATGAATGCATGAGTGAACACGGCGGCTTTGAGCACAACCTGCAAAGCCTGCGCGTGGTCGACCAACTCGAAGAGCGCTACCCGGCGTTCGATGGCTTGAACCTGAGCTTTGAAACCCGCGAAGGCGTGCTCAAGCATTGCTCACGCGCCAATGCCGAGCAGCTGGAGCGGGCCGAGCCCGGTGGTGTGGGGCGGCGCTTCATCGACCGCACCCAACCCAGCCTGGAAGCGCAGCTGTGCAACCTGGCCGATGCGATTGCCTACAACGCGCACGACATCGACGACGGTGTGCGCTCGGGGCTGATCACAGTGGCGCAATTGCTCGAGGTGAAGTTGTTTGCGCATTACCACCAACAAACCTTGGCCGATCACCCGGGTTTGTCGGCCAAGCCGCGACGATTGCTGTATGAAACCATTCGCCGCATGCTGAGCGATCAGGTTTACGACGTGATCGACACCACGAGGCAGGCGGTGATTCAAGCTGGTGTGAACACACTCGAAGAAGCCCGCCATGCCGGTCCGTTGGTGGCCTTCAGTACCGACATGAAGTCGCGCAGCAGCGAGCTGCAAAAGTTTTTGTTTGCGCAGCTGTATCGCCACCCGCAAGTCATGCACACCACTGCACAGGCGCAGCAGGTGGTGCACGAGTTGTTTGCCGCTTATGTGGCCCAGCCTTCAGAAATGCCCACCGACTTTGCCGCTGCCACCCATGTGCACCGCACAGTGGCCGACTACATCGCCGGCATGACCGACCGCTTTGCCCTGCGCGAACACGAACGCCTGACGGGGCGCAGGTTGCTGTGAGTTCTTTGTCAGCTCAACGCGCCGCTTGGATCGTCGTGCTGGCCGGGGGTGTGGCGGCATTGCAAGTGGGCAAACTGCCGCCCGCTTTGCCCGCGCTGCAAGCCGAGCTGGGCCTGACGCTGGTGCAGTCCGGTTTCCTTTTGTCCATGGTGCAGCTCGCGGGCATGAGCCTGGCCGTGTTCATGGGCTTGCTGGCCGACGGCATGGGTCTGCGGCGTAGCATGGTGCGCGGCTTGTGCCTGCTGGCGCTGGCCAGCGGCTTGGGTGCATTCGCCACCTCAGTGAACGCCTTGCTGATCTTGAGAGCCTTGGAAGGCTTGGGGTTTTTATTGGTGGCTTTGCCAGCGCCTGCTTTGATTCGCCGTTTGGTTTTGCCTGAGCGGCTGCCCGGCATGCTGGGCGTGTGGGGCGCGTACATGCCCACCGGCACGGCGCTGGCTTTGTTGGCCGGGCCGCTGTTCATCCCGGCCTGGGGCTGGGGGGCTTGGTGGGGTTTGTTTGCGGGGGTGTCGCTGGCCATGGCGGGGGCCTTGCTGCGGGTGGTGCCCGCCGATCCGGTGGCGGCTCACCCACGGCCAGCGCATGGCGTGGGCCTCGGGGCCTGGCAGCGCTTGCGCAGCACTTTGGGCGCGCGCGGCCCCTGGCTGGTGGCGCTCACCTTTGGCATGTATTCCGGGCAGTGGTTGGCGGTGGTTGGGTTTTTGCCGTCCATCTACGCCGCCGCTGGCGTGAGCGGTGCGCTGCTGGGTGTGCTCACGGCGCTGGCGGCAGCGGTGAACATCGCGGGCAACATGGCGTCTGGCCGATTGTTGCAGCGCGGCTGGGCCCCCCGCACCACGCTGTGGCTGGGCTTTGGCGCGATGGCGCTGGGCAGCACCGTGGCATTTGCCGCCGTGACCGAGGGGTGGCCGTGGCTGCGTTTTGCCGGGGTGCTTTTGTTCTCGGGCATGGGCGGGCTGGTGCCGGGCACGCTGTTCAGCCTGGCGGTGCGTCTGGCCCCGGGCGAGCAGCAAGTGGCCACCACCGTGGGCTGGGTGCAGCAGTTGTCGGCGCTGGGTCAGTTTGTGGGGCCGCCCGTGGTGGCGGCCTTGGCGGCGCAAGCGGGCGGTTGGCAGCTCACCCCGCTGTTTACCCTGGGGTGTTGCGCGGTGGGTGCGGTGCTGGCTTGGATGGCAGGACGCTTGCTCTCGCAGGCACAATCTCGCCCATGACCGACCTGAACCCCCCCGAAATCGCCGACACCGTGCGCTGGCTTGAGCGCGCCGTGATCGGCCTGAACCTGTGCCCCTTTGCCAAAGCCCCGCATGTCAAGGGCCAGATCCATTACGTGCTGAGTGAAGCCAAGGGCCTCGAAGGCCTGCGTGACGAGCTGATTGAACAGTTACAAGCACTGGCCGACACACCTGCCGAAGAGCGCGAGACCGTTCTCTTGGTCGTGCCGCAGATGCTGCAGGATTTTCTGGAGTTCAACGACTTTCTGGACGAAGCCGATGCCGTGCTGCAAGAGCTTGATTTGGAAGGCGTGTTCCAGGTGGCGAGTTTTCATCCGCAATTCCAGTTTGCCGACACCGAGCCGGACGACATTGGCAATTTCACCAACCGCTCGCCTTACCCCACGCTGCACTTGCTGCGCGAGGAAAGCATCGATCGGGCGGTGGAGGCTTTCCCGGAAGCCGAAATGATTTACGAGACCAACATCGAAACTCTGGACAAGCTGGGGGCTGAGGGCTGGAAAAAGCTGG
>JBIKRC010000394.1:0-5970 GCA_044349375.1 Limnohabitans sp. | reverse complement strand
ATGTAGAGGTGGTCAGAGCTGGTGGTGCAGCCGCTCATCAACAGCTCGGCCATGGCCACTTGGCCCGAGACACGCACCATCTCGGGCGTGAGACCCACCCAGATGGGGTACAAGCCCTGGAGCCAGCTGAACAGCTCGGCGTTTTGCACGCCAGGAATCGCCCGCGTGAGCGATTGGACCATGTGGTGGTGCGTGTTGATCAGCCCCGGCACCACCACATGGTGGCGGGCGTCTATCACTTCGTCGACTTGCGTGACCAGTTCGCCGGTGTTTTCGGTGGCGGGGATGATGCGTTCGATGCGGCCATCGCGGATCAAGAGCGAGGCGTCTTTCAGTTCGGTGTTCGCATCGTCTTGTGTGGCGATGCAGCGGGCGCGGTGGATGAGCAGTGTGGTCATGGACTTGTCCTGGGCTAGGGGTGAAACAAGTCGCGGCCGAATCCCCTGGTCCCCGCTTGATCGGGGGAGGGCGAGCACCACGTTGCCGCGCGTCCCGGGCTGTGCAGTGGGGAGATTTTAAGGGGGAGTGTTGCGCAACATGGCGTTCATTGCGCACAGCGCCGATATGCACTTGGTCTAGAGCCTGTCGTAGTGGTCTGTGTGGCGGAGCAAATACCTTCGGCTCATGCCCGGCCTTTTGGGATAGAAGCGTTGCGTGGTTAGGCGGGGGCGTCTAATTCGGACCAGACTGCGCAATCGATTGGGGTGAGACGGCGCAATGGGTACTGGACTTTGATGTCGAACAGCGCATCAATGGGTCAAGGCGCGAAGCAGTGATTGTGATCACTGCAGACAAGCACAAGGCTATGGGCTGACTGTTGGCAATTATTTGCGCAAGGTTCATGCCTTGTAAAGAGCGCAGCGTTGGAGTTTTCTAAGGTTCAATTAAAAGAGTGGGGGAAAAATTGAAATCACAATTTTTTCGCATGCGCGTACATATTTCACTTGGTACTTCCACTGGGTAGTCTAAAAGTTAAGTGGTATTTACGGCGCATAAAGACATTAAAGAGATTTTGGAATTTTTTTGCGCTGCAGATAGAGCGAATCAGGTCAATTTCAGTTCGCTCAATATGAGCTGTTTTAGCTTGTACTTCTCGATTTTGTTGGTCGGTGTTACTGGAAGCGCAGTGACAAACCGGATATGTTTTGGCTGCATGAATTTGGGCATTACTTTGATGGCGTGTTCAAGTAATTGAGACTCAGACAAGGTCAAACCTTCTTTCAACTCAACGAATACGGCAATGTCGTCTTCATCGCCAACAAGCGCCGGCAAAGGAACCGCAGCACAGGCTCTCACGCTAGGATGGCTGGCAATCAAAAACTCAACTTCATATGAGGAAACATTTTCTCCTCGAACACGGAAAAAACCGCCCATTCGATCAATGAACAAATAGGTACCTGATCCATCGGTGCTTTCTTTGCAAGCGTCGCCGGTGTGAAACCAGCAGTTGCGCAACACCTTGATCGTGGCATCAGGTTTGCGAAAGTACGAGTCAAGCAGCAAACCTGGAAACCTGGGCCGGAACGCCAGTTGCCCCACCACACCCGGAGGACATGCGTTGTCATCCTCATCCAAAATTGCGACTTCCAACAAGGGGTTTGGCAAGCCCATGAAACCTTTAGGTAGCGGCTCACGCCCATTTACCACCAGACGTCCTGAGGACTTGCATGAAGCGACGTACTCTTTTTTGTGCAGCCCCTTCCACATACTGAGCGGAGTGCCTTGGACATCACCCAACTCATCGATTATCCCTGTGAAGCCAACACCCGATTCGGTTTGACCAAAGCCACAGCTCACAAAATCGATACCAAAACGTGTGGCTACTTCATTGTGAGTCGCAGGCAAAGGCTGCATGTGCACCTTATTGAGTGAGTTGGCTTTATCTGATGGCAACGGTTTCGCACTCATTAACCACGGGATCATCACATCCAACAAAATACAACAACTGGCCTGGCATTGGGCAATGCGATCCCAAAACTTGGTGGGGCTGAACTTGTCCCACAACCCCACCGTGTTGCCTAACCAGATGGCCTTTGTCACCACTGCAAACGCTCCGCCGACATGGTACATCGGCAAATCACAATACAAGATATCGTCAGCTGTCGTCGCCATGCGCAAGGGATAACTGTAATGATTCATCCAGCGAAACGGTTGCACTACGCCCTTGGAGGGTCCAGTGGTACCAGAGGTGTAAACGATATTGGCAATGTCAAAGGGACTGCGTACCAGTTGCGGCAAGGGCGCAGAGCAAGCTTGCAATCGGCTTAAATCGGTACACTCAAACCGCGCGTCCATTGGCGCATTTTCGGTGGCTACGTAATCATGATCTGATGCTTGAGGGTGGTGCACAATCAGCCGCTGCAATTTCACTTCCGCTGCAATCTCATTCAAAATTTCAGCAAATGAAGGATCGGTGATCAAAGCGAAGGGTGCCGTATCGTTGAGCTGATATTGCAACAATGCGCCATGGAAATTAAAATTCACCGGTGCAAAAACTGCTCCTGCACGCCATATGGCGTACATGGCCAAAGCACTTACCAGCGAGTTTCTTGTCAACACACTCACAGATTGACCTGGCTGGACTCCCATCTCAATCAAGCCCGCAGCCATGCGGTCGGTTCTTCTTTTGAATTCAGAAAAAGTAACTTGAATATTGTCTTCGCCGTAGTAGATGTAAACCTTGTCGGGCATCCGCAATGCACATTCGTCGAGCTTGTCCAAGACAATGTCGCCCTGAGCCACCATGTCGTCAAATAATGCTTGCGGTGTCATGCCCATGCTCCTAAGTTGTACATTCCATCCGGTCAATGGTGCGCAAAAATCTATACGTCTAAGCGGGCCACGATTTGCCCCTCTTTGATCGTTTCACCTTCGAGTACTGTTATTTCCATGATCACACCAGCACGGGGAGCGTCGATGGGTATTTCCATCTTCATCGCCTCGATGATCATCACGCTTTCACCGGTAGCAACGCGTTGACCCACAGCGGCTTGGATCTTCCAGACTTGACCCGCAATTTCAGAGGTAATGTTCAAACTTGACATGGCAGTTCCGGAAATTAAAGTCGTTGATTTGTTGGGTCCAGCACTTTGCGTAACGACTCACCCAAACTGTTGAATGCCATGGCGGTCAGCAAAATTGCAATGCCGGGTGCATACATTTGCTCTGGCGCAATCTCCATGCTCTGATACGCACGAGCAAGCATCGCGCCCCAGCTCGGATCAGGAGGCTGAATGCCCAAACCGAGAAAACTCAGACTGGCCTCTGCCAGCAGAGCTCCTGCAAGCAAAATAGTGACTTGCACCAATACGGGTTGCAGCGCATTTGGCAGGATGTGATGCCACAAAATATGTCGAGTTGACGAGCCAAAACAGCGTGCAGCATCAACATACAACTCTTGCCGAACCACTAGAGTTTTAGCTCGTGCCAAACGTGCCAACTGTGGAGCAAACACGATGCCGACGGCAATCATGCCGTTGGTCAGCCCAATGCCCAGTGCCCCAGTCACAGCAATGGCCAGCACGATGGCAGGAAAAGACAACAAAGTGTCGATCATGCGTCCTACCAACTCATCGAGCCAGCCGCCCATGTACCCAGCCCAGATTCCAATGGGTACACCCAAACACACCGCAATCGAAACGGCCAAGCAACTGGCGTACAAGGCAGCTCGCGCACCAAACAACAATCGGCTGAAAATATCACGGCCCAAGTCATCCGTTCCAAGCCAATTCAATCTCGAAGGCGCAGCCATTGTGTTGCTCAGGTGCTGCTCGGTGGGGGAGTGCGGTGCGATCCATTCCGCTGTGAGTGAAACAAACAGCAAGGTCAAAAGAAATACGAAGCTCAGCGCTGCCCGCTTATCGCGCTGCAGCCATTGAATAAGCCATTGCAAACCGTTAGGCCTCGAGATGGAGTCAATTTCCTTCATATCACTTTACCCTGGGGTCAATGACCCCGTACAAAAGATCTGCCAACAAGTTCAGTAGCAACACAATCACCACCATCGCCAGCACGACACCTTGCACCACCGGGAAGTCCCGCTGGAGCGCTGCTTTCACAATCAAGCTGCCCATACCCGGGATGGCAAAAACTGCTTCAATTACCACTGTTGCGGCCAGCATACGGTTGGCCATCAAGGTCAATACGGTGAGCAAATTCACGCCGACATTCTTCATGCCGTGCTTCCACAAAATGAGCATCGGCGATAAACCTTTGGCATGCAAAGTTCTTACTTGTTGAGACTGTAAAAGTTCCATGAGTGAGCCGCGAAGCTGTCGAGAAACTTCAGCAATCCCTCCGGCGGCCAAGGCCAGTGCAGGTAAGGTGGCATGGTGGATAGCACCCAAGGGGTCTGAACTGAAAACGAGAGATCCTGTGACCGGAAACCATGCCATGTCCAAAGCAAAAACGGAAATCAACAGCATGGCCAACCAAAAGCTGGGAATGGCCACTCCCAAGGAAGCCAAGGACATCACCAAACTGTCGACCCAGCCGCCCTGACGACTGGCAGCCATCACACCCAAGGGCGCGCCAATGATGAAAGAAAACAGCATGGCCAATACAACAATCAGCGCTGTGTGCGGCAAACAACGCGCAATTGAGACGCTGACCGACTCACCCGTCAGAAGCGATTTTGACAAATCTCCCTGAACGGCGTTGCTTATCCAAGTGAAATACTGTTCCAAGAACGAACGGTCAAGTCCATAGAGTTTTCGTATTTCTTCAATCCGGACATCTGTTGCGTTATCGCCAGCCAAAGTAACAGCGATGTCACCTGGTACCAGCTTTAAAAGACTGAAGGCGACAAAAGTGGCGAAAACCAGCACAGGTAATACCTGTGCCAGTCGCCGCCAGAACAGATCACCGCCGGGTATTGCGTTGAAGAACTTGTTCATTTTTTGCCGTTTCAGAATACTCTTAAGACTTAACCCAAAGACACGTCATTGAACTTGGGCTTGCCCAACAAATTCGGCCTGAAACCTTTCACTCGTGCCCCAGTCGCCGCAATTTCGAATTGGAAGGCAAGTGGTGCAGAAAAAGCCCCTTCCACCAAAATGCGTTGGATCTTGCTCAATGAGACTTTGCGCTCTTCGATAGATGATTTCTCGCGCGACTCTTGAAGCAGAGCGGCCAGATCGGGCGAAACCTCGGCACGGCCAGCGTTAAAGTAGGCCTCCTTGCCGTACATCAGCGCATAGGACATGCTCGGATCTGGCCGACCAGTCCAGGCAGAAAGCAAAGCGTCAAATTTTTTCTCAGCGCCAAAGAATTGACCTGAAATATCAGGAATGGTTCCGGTTGTGAATTTGGCCTTGATGCCCACCTTACCCAACTGCTCCATGATGATTTCATTGCGACGCATATTGTCTTGGTCGTTGTAGCCGCCAAAAGACAGTTCGATATTGCTTAGACCCGACTCCGCTAACAATTTACGTGAACGCTCTGGGTCGAACTTGTACAGGTCTGCCAGTGATTTCTCATAAGCCCAATGCGATGTAGGCAGTTGCATGGCGGCCATTTCGCCGACGCCACCCATGCCCGCATTGATGAATGCATTGCGGTCAATTGCGCAGTTGATGGCTTGACGAACCTTGAGATTGTTAAGCGGGGCGCGGCCGAAATTGAAGTAAATCTGAATGCAATACAGGGTAGGTGCCGTTACCAACGTAATATTTCTTGCTCTTTCAATCAAGGGCTTATACCTTGCGGACAAGGCGTAAACCATGTCATTTTGACCAGCAGTTACAGAGCGCAATGCAGTGGCCTGATCTGTAATGACAGAAATTTCAATGCCGTCGGCATAGGGCTCACCCGATTTCCAATAGTTTTCATTGCGTGTGACAACGACGCGTTGGTTGTCTTCCCATCTGACAAATTTCCATGGGCCTGCACCGACTGGTTTACGATCATGATCATTGCCTAACTCTTTGACCGCTTTGGGGGAGACCATCATGCCTGCGCGATCTGAGA
>JBIKRC010000129.1:0-6045 GCA_044349375.1 Limnohabitans sp. | reverse complement strand
CGCGCACGGTGAAGAAAATATAAAACACCAAGGCTGTCAACGTGATGCCTGCAAACCAAGCGTCGAACTTGACGGCCAAAATGGTCAGCACCAGGCCCACCTCGATCAAGGTCGGGATGACGCTGTACAGCGAATACGAAATCAGCGACTCGATGCCGCGCACGCCTCGCTCGATGTCGCGCGTCATGCCGCCGGTCTGCCGCGCCAGATGAAAACGCAGGCTTAAAGCGTGCAAGTGCTCGAAGGTTTCCAGGGCGATGCTGCGCGAAGCGCCTTGGGTGGCTTTGGCAAACACCAATTCGCGCAATTCGGTGAAGGCCGAGGTCAGCAAACGCAAAGCGCCATAAGCCACCAGCAGCGCCACCGGCACGACCAACACCGCTTGCGCATCGCCAGGCTTGAGGCTCATGGCGTCCACCAACTCCTTGAGCAGCAGGGGCACACTGACGTTGGCCAGCTTGGCACACACCATCAGGCTCAGGGCAATCACCACGCGCCATTTGTATTGCCACAGGTAAGGCAAAAGGCGCGAGAGGGTTTTCCAATCACTGCCTGCTGGGGGCTGGGCAGCCTTGCCGGAAGTTGTACCGGGCTGAGGTGAATGAGGGGAAGCAGAAGCAGCAGGTTCGCCGTGGTGGCGCATAAAGGACAATCCAGTTCAACGATAACCACCGATTGTGCCCATGTCTGAAACCCAACGTCCCAACACCGTGTCTTTGCCCACTGACCAGGAGCTGGTGCTCAAAGTCATCCCCATGCCTGCTGACTGCAATGCCAGCGGCGACATTTTTGGCGGCTGGGTCATGGCCCAGGTGGACTTGGCCGGTGCGGTCTTGCCCGCGCGGCGCGTGCGCGGTCGCATGGTCACCGTGGCGGTGAACGAGTTCATCTTCAAGCAAGCCGTCAAGGTGGGCGACATCCTGTCGTTTTTCTCGCGCATTGTGCGCGTGGGGCGCACCTCGGTCACCGTCAAGGTCGAGGTGTTTGCAGAACGCTTTCAGCTGCAAGGCCAATACATCAAGGTCACCGAAGCGAGCCTGACCTACGTGGCGGTGGACGATCAGGGCAAGCCCAGGCCTGTGCCAGCCGAATGAATCACTGGGGCGATCAGGACACGATGTAAGCCGCAGCGCCTGTCGACATCAAAGTCCCATCCGGACCACAAAACTCCATGCGTGAGGACCCCACACGCGAGCCCACGCGCATGGCGTTGGCGGTGATGGTGAAGTACTCACCAATGCCGGGGCGCAAGTAGTCCACCCTCAAATCGATGGTGCCCAGCTTGGCAAAGCGCTCCAGGCGCTTGGCGGGTGGCTCATCCATGTGCTTGGCGGCCAGCGCCGCCATCACGGCCGCGCTGCCAATGGCGTCGAGCACAGCGCTGATGACGCCGCCATGGATGCGGTTGTACGCAAAGTGCCCGACCAGCTCGGGCCGCATGTCAATGCGGGCCTCCACCCCCTCGGGCGTGACCTTGACCAGTTTCAGGCCAAGCGTCTTGTTGAAGACGATTTTTTCTTCGTAGATCTGGCGAAAACCTTCGATGTACTCGGGTTCCAGAACGACGGGGGTGTTGGCTGAATGGGGCATGCCTCTGATTCTAGGGAAGAACCGCGCTCAGCCGCCCCAGCGCTTCACAACTTGGAAAAATCGGGTTTGCGCTTTTCCATGAACGCACCAAACGCTTCTTTGGCAGCGGGCTCGCGCAGCATGCGTCCGAAACTTTGGCCTTCTTCGTCCATCTTTTGCAGCACGGCTTGGGTGTCGCCTTTCATGAGGCGCTTGGTGGCGATGAGGGAGGACAAGGGCTTGGCAGCCAGCTTGCGGGCCTGCGCCTGCGCGTAGCCGTTGACTTCGGTGGGCGGCACCACGCGGTTGACCAAGCCAACCTCTTGCGCGGCTTCGGCAAAAAAGGGCTCGCCCATGAGCAGGGCTTCGGCGGCGCGGTGGTAGCCGAACATGCGCGGGGCCAGCAGGCTGGACGCCGCCTCGGGGCACAGGCCCAGGTTGACAAACGGCATGGAAAACGCGGCGTTGTCACCGGCATAGACCAGATCGCAATGGAACAGCATGGTGGTGCCAATGCCCACCGCAGGCCCTGCAACAGCGGCGAGCAGCGGCTTTTCGAAGGTGGCGATACCGCGCAAAAAACGGAACACAGGCGATTCTTGCGTGCTGGGCGGCTGGTTCAGAAAATCACCAATGTCATTGCCCGCACTGAAGATGCTTTCATGCCCCTGAAACAACACCACGCGAACGCTGGCGTCCGCTGAGGCCTGAGCCACCGCATCGGCCATGGCCGCGTACATGGTCGAGGTGATGGAGTTCTTCTTGTCCAAACGGTTGAAGGTGATGGTCATCACCCCCGCGTCAATGTGGGTCAGGATGTCAGACATGGTGGTCCTTGTGGTGTGTTGTCGGAGCGAGAGGGCTTACTGCACCCGAATCCAGGTTTGCGTGCGCCCCAGCATGGGTGCACCGATGTAGCCGCGCACTTCCAGCTTTTTGCCGCCGTCGATCGGTGTCAGGCGCAGGCTATAGTTCTTGCCGTTCTCGGGATCGAGGATTCTCCCACCTTCCCACACCGCTTTGCCGTCGCCTTGTTGACCGCCTCGGATGATTTCCAGACCGATTTTGGGCTTGCCCTTGCGGTCATCGGTACACAGATTGCAGTTGGGGTCGGTGTTGGGGTTGTTTTGCAGCCCTTTTTCGACCACGCCCGACAGGCCACCCGCCGCCGTCTGGCTGATGCGGATTTCGGCTTTGGGCTGTTTGCTCTCGTCGTCAATGCTGCGCCACAGGCCCACCGGCGTCATTTGCGCCTGCGCCAACAAGGTGAACAGGCCGAGGGTCAATGCAAATGTTGGCTTGATCATGTTCATTCCTTTCAATGCGTCACGCCAATGCGGCGTCGGTGTCCATCAGCACATCGCTGCCGGCACGGATGCGGCGCATCAGGCTGGAGGTCTCGGGCATCAGGCGAGTGAAGTAAAACCGCGCAGTCTGCAATTTGGCCTGGTAGAACGGATCGGGGCGCTGGGCTTCCTCTTCGGCCTCGGCCAGTTTGGCCAGCGCGATCTGCGCCGAGCGGGCCCAGAAGTAGCCCAGCACCAAATGACCCACCACGCGCAAGTAATCCACTGCGGCAGCGCCCACTTCGTCGGCGTTGCTCATGGCTTTCATACCGACTTCGCCGGTCAGTTGCGTGAGTTTTTGGCCCAGATCGGCCAGCGGCTTGATGAACTCGCCCATGGCTTCGTTGGCCATTTCGGCCTTAACCAATTGCTCGACCAGTTTGCCGAATTTTTTGAGTGTGGCGCCCTGGTTACCCAGCACTTTACGGCCCAGCAAGTCGAGCGACTGGATGGTGTTGGTGCCTTCGTAAATCATGTTGATGCGGGCGTCGCGCACGAATTGCTCCATGCCCCACTCCTTGATGTAGCCGTGGCCGCCAAACACCTGCTGGCAGGCCGAGGTGGCTTCCCAAGCGTTGTCGGTGGTGAAGGCTTTCACGATGGGCGTGAGCAAGGCCACGACTTCGGCGGCATCGGCACGCACGGCTTCGTCGGGATGGTTGAGTTCTTTGTCGAGCAGCAAGGCGCAGTAGCACGCCAGGGCGCGGCCGCCTTCGGCGTAGGCCTTGGCGGTCATGAGCATGCGGCGCACATCGGGGTGCACGATGATCGGGTCGGCCGGTTTGCCGGGCGCTTTAACGCCGGTCAGCGAGCGCATTTGCACGCGGTCTTTGGCATAGGCCAGCGCATTTTGGTAAGCCACCTCGGTCAGACCCAGCGACTGGTTGCCCACGCCCAAACGGGCCGCGTTCATCATCACAAACATCGCCGCCAAACCCTTGTTGGGCTGGCCCACCAAGGTGCCCACAGCTTCGTCCAACACCATTTGGCAAGTGGCATTGCCGTGGATGCCCATTTTGTGCTCCAAACCACCGCAGTAAATGCCATTGCGCTCGCCGATGCTGCCGTCAGTGGACACGTTGAATTTGGGCACGATGAAGAGGCTGATGCCTTTGCTGCCGGGGGGCGCATCGGGCAAACGGGCCAGCACCAAGTGCACGATGTTCGGGGCCAGATCGTGCTCGCCTGCGCTGATGAAAATCTTCTGACCACTCAGCTTGTAAGAGCCGTCGGCTTGGGGCTCGGCCTTGGTGCGCAGCATGCCCAGATCCGTGCCGCAATGCGGCTCGGTCAAGCACATGGTGCCGGTCCATTCGCCGCTGGTCAGCTTGGGCAGGTACAGGGCTTTTTGCTCGGGCGTGCCGTGCGCATGCAGGCACTCGTAAGCACCATGGCTCAAGCCCGGGTACATGGTCCAAGCCTGGTTGGACGAGTTGAGCATTTCATAAAAGCACTGGTTCACCACAAATGGCAGGCCCTGACCGCCGTATGCGGGGTCACAGCTGAGCGATGGCCAACCACCCGCCACGTATTGCTTATAGGCCGCCTTGAAGCCATCGGGGGCTTTGACTTCGTGGGTATCGCGGTTCAGTTGGCAGCCTTGGGTGTCACCCGAAATGTTGAGGGGAAAGACCACCTCGGCGGCAAACTTGCCGCCTTCTTCCAGCACCGCATTGATGGTGTCGGCATCGGTCTCGGCGTGCTTGGGCAAGGCCTTGAGTTCAGTACTCACGTTGAGCAATTCATGCAAGACAAACTGCATGTCGCGAAGTGGGGGGGTGTAGACGGGCATGAGAAAACTCCTGGAATCGGTATTGAGGTAAGAATCGGGAAAAATCAATCGTTCGCTGGCTTGCGACGGGCCTTGGGTACAGCCACCAGCTTGGGCGGTTTGGTGGCGCTAATTGACTCGATCGAGGCAGTTATGCCAGCGCCTGCGTAGCGGGTCACGATGTGTTGAAAGCCTTGGCGGGCGCGGTCGGCAGCGCTGGGGTTGCGCAAAAAACGGGCTTCGTAATGCAACGCCAAAATCAAGCCATGAATTTCAAAAGCGATCTGGTGGGCGTCGGACGCGCGGCTGAGCTGGCCTTCGTCTTGAGCCAACTCGACGGCCCGGCACAAAGCGGTTTGCCAAGTGGACCACGATGATGCCAGTGCATCACGCACCGGGCCGCTTCGGTCGTCAAATTCGACCGCGCCGCTGATGTAAATGCAACCCGAATCGATCTCGGCCGAGGTCTGCACCATCCAGTTGTCAAACAAGGCCTGCAGACGCGGCGCACCGCGCGGTTTTTGCATGGCGGCATAAAACACCTCAGACTCGAATCGGTCGTGGTATTGACGGATGACAGAAATTTGCAGCTCTTCGCGCGAGCCGAAGTGGGCAAATACGCCCGATTTGCTCATGCCCGTGACTTCGGCCACCGCCCCAATCGACAGACCTTCCAGACCAATTTGCGAGGCCAAGCCCAAGGCAGCGTCAATGATGGCCGCCTTGGTTTGCTGGCCTTTGATCAGCACACGGCGGCCATTTTCGGCAGCGGGAGAAAGCTCGGTTTTGCGCGTGTTTGGGGTGTCGGTCATGGTGCATCAAAAAAGAACGATCGTTCTATTTTGCACCAGTTTTGCGACCCACACACATGAACTTGCCAAAATCAGGGCAAATCTGGGGGGGTTGCACGTTTGGCGTTGAGGGGCGAGCACTGAACCCGACACGCTTCTCGCTCAAAGTTACGGCCCAGCCTGATCTTTCTGCGGCAAATGTCCCGCCAACTCCAGCTGCATGCAAATCATGTTGACCAGCATGGCCACCGAAGGGCGGCCGGTTTCGATGACAAAGTGCGCCGCTTCGCGGTACAGCGGATCCCGCGCTTCGAACAAGGCGCGCAAGCGGCTGAGCGGATCGTCCACTTGAAGCAACGGGCGTGCAGTGTCATGGCGCACGCGCCGAAATACATCTTCCGGTGTGGATCGCAAGTAAATCACCTGGCCACGGTCATGCATGTGCCGTCGATTGGCTTCGCGCAAAACGGCACCGCCCCCCGTGGCGATCACGCCCTGCTGCGTTTGCGTCAACTCGTCGATCACCTGCTGCTCCTGATTCCGGAAACTGTCCTCGCCCTCGCGGGCA
>JBIKRC010000128.1:0-6051 GCA_044349375.1 Limnohabitans sp. | reverse complement strand
CGTGCCATTCGTTTTTACGAAGACATGGGCTTGCTCGAACCCGAGCGTTCCGGCCCAGGGGGGCGCAACCGCGTGTATTCGGCACGAGACCGCACCCGTTTGAAACTCACCTTGCGCGCCAAGCGGCTAGGCTTGTCGCTCAACGAAGCCAAGGGACTGATCGACATGTACGACAGTCCTCGCGATACGGTGCCGCAGCTCAAAAAATTCCTCGTGGTGCTGGCCGAACACCGCCAACAGCTGGAGTCGCAGTTGGCCGACCTGGAGGCGACGTTGGACGAGGTCAAAACCCACGAAAAAGAAACCCGCAGTTTGCTGAACAAGGCCAATAAGGCCGTTCCAGCCAGCTGATCCCCGCGGTTTGGGCCGTGCCGAGACACCGTGTTGCGGGCATGCTGGGCACCGGCTATTGGTTGACGTTGACGTAAACGTCAATTACAGTTCGGCTTGACCTTAACCACCGGATGCGATGTGACCTCAGCCCTGACCCCCCACGAGCGTGTTGCCCAGAGTCTGGCCCGTCAGGGCATGATGAACCACTTGGGTGTTCGCCTGTTGTCGGCCACGGTCGGGCAGGTCGAACTGGCGGTGCCCTACAGCGACAAGGTCACGCAGCAACAAGGCGGCTATCACGGTGGTGCCATTGGCGCACTGGCGGACATTGCCGCCGGATACGCTGCACTGACCGTCTCACCAGAAGGCATGGAAGTCACCACCGTGGAATACAAGATCAACTTTCTCTCCAACTTTCAAGGCGGAGAAATTCGCGCCACCGGTCGCGTCACCAAGGCGGGCAAACGCATCATCGTGACCACAGCCGATGTGGTGCACATCGACGACACTGGCAAACGCTCAGACTGTGCAGTGATGCAGTCGACGCTGGTGCCTGTAGCCAAAACTTACTAGTGTGTTCAGCGTTGGGCGTTTTGCGTTCAGCGTGAAAAACAATTGCAACCGCTCAACGCTCAACGGAGACCCCATGAACAACTTGCCTGGCCTGAATTTCCAACTCGGTGAAGACATCGACGCCCTGCGCGACGCCGTACGCGATTTTGCCCAAGCCGAAATCGCCCCCCGCGCTGCCGAGATCGACCGCAATGACCAGTTCCCGATGGACCTGTGGCGCAAGATGGGCGACTTGGGCGTGTTGGGCATCACCGTGGGCGAGGAGTACGGCGGCGCGAACATGGGCTATTTGGCGCACATGATCGCGATGGAAGAAATTTCCCGCGCCAGCGCTTCTGTGGGTCTGAGCTATGGCGCGCACTCCAATTTGTGCGTCAACCAGATCAAACGCAACGGCACGCCCGAGCAGCGCACCAAGTACCTGCCCAAGCTGATCAGCGGCGAGCATGTGGGTGCCCTGGCCATGTCCGAACCCGGCGCGGGCTCGGATGTGCTGAGCATGAAGCTCAAGGCTGAAGACAAGGGCGGCTACTACCTGCTCAACGGCTCCAAGATGTGGATCACCAACGGCCCGGATGCAGACACCTTGGTGGTCTACGCCAAGAGCGAGCCCGAGCTGGGCGCACGCGGCGTCACGGCTTTTTTGATCGAAAAGGGCATGAAAGGTTTTTCCATCGCTCAAAAGCTCGACAAGCTGGGCATGCGTGGCAGCCACACGGGCGAGCTGGTGTTCAACAATGTTGAAGTACCCGCCGAGAACATTTTGGGAGGCCTGAACAACGGGGCCAAGGTGCTGATGAGCGGTCTGGATTACGAGCGCGCCGTGCTCACGGGTGGCCCCTTGGGCATCATGCAGGCCGTTATGGACAACGTGATCCCCTACATCCACGATCGCAAGCAGTTCGGCCAAAGCATTGGCGAGTTCCAACTCATCCAGGGCAAAGTGGCCGACATGTACACCGTGCTGCAAGCCGGTCGCTCGTTCGCTTACACCGTGGCCAAGAACCTCGATTTGTTGGGCGTGGAACATGTGCGCCAAGTGCGTAAAGACTGCGCCAGTGTGATCTTGTGGACCGCCGAAAAAGCCACCTGGATGGCGGGCGAGGGGGTGCAAATTTTTGGTGGCAACGGTTACATCAATGAATACCCGCTGGGCCGCTTGTGGCGCGATGCCAAGCTGTACGAAATCGGCGCGGGCACGTCCGAGATTCGCCGCATGCTGATCGGCCGCGAGCTGTTCGCCGAAACCTGCTGAAGCGGTTCGTCATCCAGCGGCAGACCCCTCCAGCGACAATCTCACCATGACTACTTCACTGCAACACCTTCTGGACAACAACCGCGAATGGTCGGCACGCATGGTGCGCGATGACCCGGCGTTTTTCTCACGCTTGGCCAACCAGCAAAACCCCAAGTACTTGTGGATCGGTTGCTCTGACAGCCGCGTGCCCGCCAACCAAATCACCGGACTGGACCCGGGTGAGGTGTTCGTGCACCGCAACGTGGCCAACGTGGTGGTGCACTCCGACCTGAACGCGCTGTCGGTCATCCAATACGCGGTGGATGCGCTCAAGGTCGAGCACATCATGGTGGTGGGCCATTACGGTTGCGGTGGCGTGCTGGCCACGCTGCGCGGCATGCGCGTGGGTCTGGCCGACAACTGGCTGCGTCATGTGCACGATGTCAAGGTGCGACACCGCCGTCGCCTCGATCACCTCACGGTGCCTGAGCAAGAAGATGCCCTGTGCGAGATGAACGTGATCGAGCAGGTGGGCAACGTGGCCCTGACCAATGTGGTGCAAGACGCTTGGTCGCGTGGCCAAAAGCTCAGCGTGCACGGCTGGTGCTACGGCCTCAAGGATGGTCTGGCCAAGGACCTGGGCGTCAGCATGAGCGGCAGCCACGAGGTGGTGGACGTGTTCCGCAGCGCCTTCAAACGTTACCCACGCGGCGGCCTGTGAAGTCCGCCATGGGCAGGCGCGTTATAGATTCTCTGGCTTGATTTTTTAGTTGAGTCCGAGCCCCACAGTTGAGTTTTTGAATTTTCTGGAGAAAACCATGTCCGACCCCATCGTCATCGTCAGTGCTGCCCGCACACCCATGGGCAGCTTTCAAGGCGACTTCAGCCCATTGGCCGCGCACGATCTGGGCGGTGCTGCCATCCGCGCTGCCGTCGAGCGCGCAGGCATCAGTCCTGAGCTGGTCACCGAAGTGCTGTTCGGCAACTGCCTGATGGCAGGCCAGGGCCAGGCCCCGGCGCGTCAAGCGGGCTTCAAGGGCGGTTTGCCCAAAAGCGCGGGCGCGGTCACGCTGTCCAAAATGTGTGGCTCCGGCATGCGCGCGGCCATGTTCGCGCACGACATGCTGGTGGCGGGCACGCACGACGTGCTGGTGGCCGGGGGCATGGAGAGCATGACCAATGCGCCTTACCTCATGCTCAAGGGCCGAGGTGGCTACCGCATGGGCCACGACAAAATTTACGACCACATGATGCTCGACGGCCTGGAAGACGCCTACGAAGCCGGTCGCAGCATGGGCACCTTTGGCGAAGACTGCGCGGCCAAATACAGCTTCACCCGCGCCGAGCAAGACCACTTTGCCACCACCAGCGTGCAGCGTGCCAAGGCCGCCACTGAGTCGGGCGCATTTGCCGCCGAAATCACGCCCGTCACGGTGAAAGACCGCAGCGGCGAACGCGTGGTGTCCATCGACGAAGGCCCTGGCAAAGTCAAGCTCGACAAAATCACATCGCTCAAGCCCGCCTTCAAGAAAGACGGCACCATCACCGCCGCCAGCAGCTCGTCCATCAACGACGGCGCGGCGGCCATGGTGCTGATGCGCGAAAGCACCGCCGCCAAACTGGGTTGCAAGCCATTGGCCCGCATCGTCAGCCACGCCACCCACGCGCAAGAGCCCGAGTGGTTTGCCACCGCACCCGTGGGCGCTACGCAAAAGGCCTTGGCCAAAGCGGGTTGGACGGTGCAAGACGTCGACCTGTGGGAAGTCAACGAAGCCTTTGCCGTGGTGCCCATGGCGCTCATGAAAGAGCTGAACGTGCCGCACGACAAGGTCAACGTGAACGGCGGCGCCTGCGCCCTGGGTCACCCGATTGGCGCATCCGGTGCCCGCATCATGGTCACGCTGATCCACGCGCTCAAAGCCCGTGGCCTCAAGAAGGGTCTGGCCACGTTGTGCATTGGCGGTGGCGAAGGAACGGCTGTGGCGCTGGAACTGGTCTGACGAATGCCGACGGTCCTGCTCATCGGCGCATCGCGCGGCATCGGTTTTGAACTGGCCAGCCAATACATCGCCGACGGCTGGCGCGTGATCGCGACGGCCCGCTCGGACGAAGGCATCGCAGGCCTTAAAGCGATGGGCGCGCAAACCTTGCGTCTGGACATGGCCGATCCGGCGAGCAACTCGGGGCTGTCCTGGCAGCTCGATGGCGAAAAAATCGACCTGGCCATCTATGTGGCGGGCGCGATGGACCGTGCCTCAGCCAGCACCCCGCCCACCCGCGACAGCTTCGATGCCGTCATGCACACCAACGTGATGGGCGCGATGCAGGTCATCCCGCAAATCTTGCCCATGGTGCAAGAGACACAAGGCGTGATCGCCTGCATCAGCTCGGTTATGGGCAGCATGCAAGAAACCACCAGCGGCAACGCCGCGCTCTACCGCGTGAGCAAGGCCGCCCTCAACATGGTGGTGCGCTGCACGCAAGCCGAGCAGCCTGATGTGACCGTTCTGGCCATTCACCCTGGCTGGGTGCAGACCGACATGGGCGGCGCGGCCGCGCCCCTGACGCCCGAGCAAAGCGCGAGCAGCTTGCGCCAAACTTTGAGCGCAGTACTTGAACAACGCGACCCGAAGCACCGAGGCGCATTTTTGAACCACGACGGCCAGACGCTGCCCTGGTGACCCTATAAAGAAAGAGCCCCATGCTGCTGACCCCCGACCAGGAAATGATCCGCGAAACGGTACGCGACTTTGCCCAGCGCGAACTCTGGCCCCACGCCGCCGAGTGGGACAAGAAACACCACTTCCCAAAAGGCGTGCACAAAGGTCTGGCCGAGCTGGGCGCGTATGGCATTTGTGTGCCCGAAGACCTGGGCGGCGCGGGCCTGGACTATGTGACGCTGGCGCTGGTGCTCGAAGAGATCGCGGCCGGTGACGGCGGCACCAGTACAGTGATCAGCGTGACCAATTGCCCGGTGAACGCCATCTTGATGATGTACGGCAACGCCGCGCAAAAAGCACAGTGGCTCACGCCCCTGGCCCGGGGCCAGATGCTGGGCGCGTTTTGCCTGACCGAGCCGCATGTGGGCTCCGACGCATCGGCCCTGCGCACCACCGCCGTGAAAGACGGCGACGGGTATGTGATCAACGGCGTCAAGCAATTCATCACCAGCGGTAAAAACGGCGACGTGGCCATCGTGATCGCGGTGACCGACAAAGGCGCGGGCAAAAAAGGCCTGAGCGCTTTCATCGTGCCCACCCGCAGCCACGGCTACAACGTGGCGCGCCTCGAAGACAAGCTGGGCCAGCACAGCAGCGACACGGCGCAGATCAACTTCGACAACTGCCGCATCCCCGCCGAGAATCTGATCGGTCAAGAGGGCGAAGGCTACAAAATTGCCCTGTCGTCTTTGGAAGGCGGGCGCATCGGCATCGCCGCGCAAAGCCTGGGCATGGCCCGCAGTGCTTTGGATGTGGCCATTGACTACGCCAAGCAGCGCGAGAGCTTTGGCACCGCCATCTTCAACCACCAGGCGGTGGGCTTCCGCTTGGCCGATTGCGCCACGCAACTCGAAGCCGCGCGCCAGCTGATTTGGCATGCGGCCAGCCTGCGCGACGCGGGTCGCCCGTGCCTGAAAGAAGCTGCCATGGCCAAGCTGTTTGCCAGCGAAGCAGCCGAAATGGTTTGCTCCGCCGCCATCCAGACCCTGGGTGGTTACGGCTATGTGAGCGACTTCCCGGTCGAGCGCATTTACCGCGATGTGCGTGTGTGCCAGATCTACGAAGGCACCAGCGACGTGCAGAAAATCATCATCCAGCGCGCACTTTGAACGCCTGAATGACCGTCTGACGCCGGTCATTGACGTATGATTTCAACTTATGAATATCATCATCCTCGGCGCTGGCCGC
>JBIKRC010000127.1:0-6058 GCA_044349375.1 Limnohabitans sp. | reverse complement strand
AGCACAATGCCACCCAAAGCCCACAGGATGTCGATGTTGCCCGTGCCCAAAGCCGCAATGGCCGGGCCGGGGCAAACGCCCGACAAGCCCCAGCCCACGCCAAAAATGGCCGAGCCGATGACCGTCTGGCGGTTCCAGTTGGCAGGCTGGGTGAGGAACTGACCGCCCAAAAGTGGGCGACTGAACCAGCGCGGAAAGCCCTTGTAAGCCAGCATGGCCAAGCCCGCAGCGCCGCCCATGACCAGCATCAAGCCCCAGTCCTTGAACTGCAAAAAGCCGATGACGACTTCGGGCTGCACCATGGTGGCCAGCGACAAGCCAAAGCCAAACAGCGCGCCCGCCAGCAAAGTGACCAGCGCTTTGGGGAAGGTGAGTGTGTGCGGGTTCATGCCAGACCTTTCGTTGCCATGGCCATCAGGTTGGCGGTCATGAAGGCGGTGGCCATGAACGTGAGCACCGCGCCCAGCGACGGCAGCTGCAGCGAGCCCAGCCCGCAAATGCCGTGCCCCGAGGTGCAGCCATTGCCCAAACGCGCCCCATAGCCCACCAAAAAGCCGCCCACCAGCAGTTGCCACGCAGGCACGCTGGTGTGCTGCGCCTCACCACCCGCCAGCGCAAAGCGCCAGACCAGTGCGCCCAGCACCACGCCCAGCGCGTAGACCAACCGCCAGTTGCGGGTGCTGACAAAGCGCGCTTGCTGAAAAAACGCCCGTTTGGACACAAAAGACCAACTGCTGGAAAACACGGAACTCATGCCGCCAACCCAGCCGTTGAACAAATACAGCAGCGCCACGCCAGCGCCAATGGTCATGCCGCCCAGCAGGTAGTGCTGCCAGCCAAGGGGGAAGAGGGTGTTGATCAAGGTCATGGGTCGGGATTATCGGGCACGCGGTTCAGGACAAATTTGCGGACATCCAGCTTGAGGCTCTGGGGTTCAGTGAACCCTCAATTGTTTTGTCTTGACAGGAAGCGATCTCCAAAAATGTTAACAATAAGGTTATAGTTTGGCGCCGCACCGACTCACGAAGCTCAGCGGGTGGCCAACAAGGAGTGCCGGGTTTCATGGTGAACTTATGTCAACTCAAAAAATCAGGAATCAGGGTCGAAGGCCTTATCCGATGAGGTTTGCACCCCATTTGTCGTAAGGATGTGTCAACCGGGTTTTGCCGTCTACATTGCGTTAGGCTCTTTGTGAATCGAATATGGACATTCTGAGCGTACTTCTACTTGCCGCCCCATTGGTTGCTTTGGATATCGACTTGGAGAAGGCCTCGCCAGGCTACCGAGTAGCTTCCAGGGAACAAATCTTCAGCGCCATCGAAAAGCCATTGAAATCCGATGAGCCCGAAATCGAGATAAGCAACTATCTCGGGCGGGCAAGAACATATGGTTATGTTGAGTGGAATTTCGTAATCAGGGCTACGACGCGCGAGCACGCGTATGAATTGCTTGAGAAATTCGTTGGTCGACTCAACTCCCCGGAATCTCTGGCCGATATCCAGCGTCAGGGAGGGGGCAAGTTCATCTTCGACGTCATCAGCGATGAGGCATCAAATGCAGATATCGATAAACACATCGACTATGCAGCGAGACAGCGAACTCACTTCGTCATGCTTGATGGGGTGACACAATGGCGCTCCTAACCCAGCATTCCACCGCACCGCGGCGGTCATTGCCCGAGTTTTGTGGGCATTCGAACCTAACGGTCAAACACATGCAAAACCCCACCCGCATACGCCGGCGGCCTAACTGGTTGTTCAATCTAACGCCAACCTTGCGGTTGGTTCCCTCCAGTCGATGCGCTCCTTACGGCGCAGCTTAACGACTGCGTTAAATTTCACCTTGCGTTCAATTATTTTGTAGATACAATTAAGTATGCTCTCATGGGACGAACCAAAGCGCAAGTTGAACCTCAAGAATCACGGGCTTGACTTCGTTGGATGCGATGCAATCTGGGACCACTTCACACTGACCCGCGAGGACAAACGGCAAGACTATGGCGAAGAGCGCTTGGTCTGTTTCGGTCTTCTCAAGTCAGAAGTGGTTGTGATGGTTTACACCGAGCGCCCGAAAGGTCCTCACGTGATCTCGCTGAGAAAGGCAGAAAAACATGAAGCTCGCTACTACGGCCAAGTTGCCAAAGAAAACCTCGGCTAAGGTCAACGACCCGGACAATCCAGCATGGACTGAGGACATGCTGGGCGCGCCAGTGCCCAAGCGGGGCCGCGGGCCGCAGGCTACACCCACGAAGGTTCTCACGTCAGTGCGTTTGGATGCGGACATTTTGGAATTCTTCAAGTCGATGGGGGCTGGCTATCAGTCGCGGATCAATGCAGCGCTTCGCATGGAAGTGGAGAGAAATTTATCTGCACGTCCAAGAGCAACATCGCGCAAGCGCGTCGCGGCTTGATTCGAAGTTGGCCGTTTGGAGGTGCGCTCACCCAATTCGGTACCTGATAGTGGTACTATCTCGGCATGAAGCGGAAGCACCAGCGAACTCTTGAACTGATCTTCGCCCGCCCTACCAGCGGAAACGTCCAATGGCGCGATGTTGAAGCGCTGTTTGTAGAGCTGGGCGCCGAAGTCAGCGAGCGCGAGGGTAGTCGTGTAGCCGTGGTCTTGTTCGAAGAAGTGCGAGTGTTCCACCGACCTCACCCCTCTCCGAATACGGACAAGGGCGCGGTGGTGAGCGTCCGCAAGTGGCTGGAACAACACGGAGTGGAACCATGAATGTCATGACGGTAGAGGGGTATCACGCGAGGATCGAATACGACGAAGAGCTTGATCTCTTTCGAGGTGAAATTCTTGGCCTGAATGGCGGCGCTGATTTTTATGGCAAGAACCCGAAGGAACTTCGGACCGAATTCAAGAAGTCGCTCCAAGTCTTCCTCGACGTGTGTGAAGAGCAGGGCCTTGAACCACGGCGCAATTTCTCCGGCAAGTTCAACCTGCGTATCTCGCCCGAGTTGCACGAACGATTGGCAATCGAAGCACAGGCTCAAGGCAAGAGCATCAACACGCTTGTTCAAGAAGCGTTGCAAGAACGAGTGGCCTCTTGAGACAGACGGCTAACCCTTTCTTCAAGCGGACAGTCGCCGGGCTGCGCACGCCGCGTGCCGCTTAAGTCAAACGTTAGGCACATTGACCAAAACTCTCTAATATGCAAATCTCCAACATCCCCTTCGGTACTACCGATTGGTCATCAATCGAACCTACCGAACATCAAGGCGAACGTGGTTTGGCTTATTGGCGTACCCAGCACTTTGGAAGTATCCGGGTTCGCTTCGTCGAGTACACGCCCGGCTATCTCGCAGATCATTGGTGTGTCAAAGGCCACATACTTTTGTGCACTGAAGGTGAACTTCTCACCGAGCTGGCAGATGGTCGAAAATTTACCTTGTCGGCTGGCATGAGTTATCAAGTCGCCGACAACGCCGAGCCTCACAGGTCGTCTACTGTGGTTGGTGCGAAGCTCTTCGTCGTAGATTAAAAACCGTGCCTGTCGCATACATCCCATACAGCCATGGTCCACACAAGAAGATCTGCTTGTCTTCTACCTCCCCAAGGCTGAAGAATGGGAGCTACGATGCCCCCGTATGCTCGCGGCCGGATTCCGGGAGGTTCAGTCCTTCAATCCATACTGGGCCCAGAGTGGGCGTACCTTTGAAGACCGCGATGGCTACAGGCTTGTCATTCAAAGGGCAGTCTGGGGCAACAAAAGTGCCGCATAGCGTTGCCACAAGATGCGTCCGCGCTTGTCGCATTCGGCCGTGATCAAGCCCAAAGGGCAGGAGTTGCTGGCCGAGCAGAACACCGTCAAGGTGCTGCGCGAGTGGTCACACGACGAGTGATCGCAGTTGGCTGATCAAGTCAGTTTGTTGAAGCAGCTGTTGCCGCGCGGTCTGCACACATGCCGTCCAGTCTGCCAGAGCGCTTGAGCTGAGCGCAGGCCATTCACCCGCTTCCATTCCATTCCAAACCCGATGCGCCCGCCGCAGGCTTTCAGGCGCCTGCATCCAATCCAAAAACGCCTCCAGTTTGGCATGGTGGGCATTGTCGTCCTGTGGGTAGATGTGCCAGATGAAGGGTTGGCCTGACCACAGGGCGCGTACCAGCGAGTCTTCGCCGCGCACCAAGTTGAGGTCGCAGGCCCAGAGCATTTCGTCGAAGCCGTTTTGGTCGATGTAGGGCATGGCGCTCCAGTTGGGGTGCATGGCCAAGCCTGCCAGCGCTTGCTGCACCGCCGTCAGCGGGCGGCCGGGGGTGACGAGCAGATGGTGGGGCATTCCCGCCAGTTGGGCCAGTAACTGGGGCAGGGCGGCGGGTTCGTAGCAGAACAGGCTGATCAGCTGGCCGCTCGGTGCCAAGCTGTGGGCGTGTTTTTGTCGCCAAGCCGTGCGGTCAAAGCGTTGTTGCCGTTCCTGCAAGTTGGTTTCGCGCAGCAGACCGCCCGTGTCTGCCGTGAAGCCGGGGTAGAAAAAGCGTTTGGTCCAGCCTTTGGCCGGGCCGCTCATCACGGGCGAGGGCAGTCCGTGCGTGCGGGGCACCCAGTCTTCGGCGCTCAGGTATTCAAGGTTGATCCAGGCCGGTTGTTGCGGGTGCGTGGCGACACCGTGGGCCACAAAGGCTTCGGGCAGAGTGCAGCCAAAGGCTTCGATCCACACATCGGCTGGCTTCAAGCGGATTAGCACCTCGCTTTGGCTGGCGGCGGCCCAGGGCAGCACTTGCAGTTTAGGCAGGGCATGGGCGTCAGGGGCCATCCAGCTCAGGGCCGAGGAGTCGTCTACCCACAGACGCACCGATTGGCCTTGGGCCAGCAGCTGGCGCGTCAGGCGCCAGCACACGCCCAGGTCACCGTGGTTGTCGATGACGGTACAAAAAATGTCCCAAAGCTGATGCGTTTTCATGGTGGGGAATTGTCGGGGCAAATTGTTTCCCCGTCACAATACGCGCCATGACAGCGGCACACGACGAATCTTTGCTGGCCCAGGTGGCTGCGCTCCCGGCTTTGCCGGGGGTTTACCGTTACTTTGATGCGCAGGGCCAGGTGCTTTACGTTGGCAAGGCCAAGCAGCTCAAAAAGCGGGTGTCGAGCTATTTTCAGAAAGACCATGGCGGCACACGCATCGGCCACATGGTCAGCAAGATCGCCCGCCTGGAGACCACGGTGGTGCGCTCCGAGGCCGAGGCGCTGCTGCTCGAAAACAACCTGATCAAGTCGCTGAGCCCGCGTTTCAACATCCTGTTTCGGGACGACAAAACTTACCCCTACCTCAAGCTCACCGGCAACGGCACCTTGTTTTTGAAGGCCGTGCCAGGTGCTTTGGGGGCCCCCGAGCCGCAAACCTTTCCCCGCGTGGCCTATTACCGGGGATCGGTTGAGAAAAAGCACCGCTACTTTGGCCCGTTTCCGAGCGCATGGGCGGTCAAAGAGTCGATTCAGCTCTTGCAAAAAGTGTTTCGTCTGCGCACTTGCGAAGACACGGTGTTTGCCAACCGAACCCGGCCGTGTTTGCTCTACCAAATCAAGCGGTGCTCAGGCCCGTGCGTCAACCTCATCACACCCGAGGCTTATGCCGACGATGTGCAACACGCCGAGCGCTTTTTAAAGGGCGAGACCCAAGGGCTGTTGCAAGAAATGGAGGCGCGGATGATGGCGCATGCCGATCGCCTGGCTTTTGAGCAAGCGGCCGAGGTGCGCAACCAGATGACCGCCTTGTCGCGCGTGTTGCACCAGCAGTCGGTGGATACGGGCACCGACACCGATGTGGATATTTTGGCGGTGCGGGTGCACGGCGGGCGGGCCTGCGTGAACTTGGCCATGGTGCGCGGCGGGCGGCATTTGGGCGACCGGGCTTATTTCCCGGCGCATGTGGAAGATGCCCATGCTTTGCAGGGCATCGAAGACGATGAGCAACCGCCGGTTGCGGTCGAGATCCAGGTGCTCGAAGCCTTCATGGCCCAGCACTACATTGGCATTCCGGTTCCGGCTGCGTTGATCACCAGCGTGGCGGTGGACAAAGTCTTGGTGGCGGCCTTGTCGCAGCAAGCGGGCTAC
>JBIKRC010000126.1:0-6084 GCA_044349375.1 Limnohabitans sp. | reverse complement strand
GCTGCCCGCCTGCGCATCCGCGAAGGCCAGCTCCACATCGCCTCGCTCGATGCACCCGGCTTCGCCAGTGCTGTGATGCCCGATTTTTCTGCCATGCGACCTCTCTGAACACACAGCTCAAAATAAAGTTTCCCGCGTCAACTGAAGCCAACCCACTGGAGACAACATGAAAACACTTCAACGAACAGCTCTGATATCCATGACCTGCATGGCGCTGCTGGCCCCATGGAACGCCAACGCTCAAGGGGCCTATCCCAACAAACCGATCAGAGTGATCGTGCCATTTGCGCCTGGCAGCACAACCGACATCATTGCCCGCGCGATTTCAGACAAGATGAGCCAGAGCATGGGGCAACCCTTGGTGATTGATAACCGTGGAGGCGCAAGCGGCACCATTGGCCAGCAGGCTGTGGCCACAGCAGCACCTGATGGCTACACCATCATGATTCACTCCTCATCGCACACCGTCAGTCCTTCGACCTTTGCCAAGTTGCCGTTTGACACGGTGAACGACTTTGCAGGTGTGACCCCGATTTCCAGTACCCCCAATGTGCTGGTCATGTCGCCTGCCAAGAACATCAAAACGCTGCAAGAATTGCTGACTGCTGCGCGCACCAAGCCAGGGGGAATGAATTTTGCGTCAGCTGGTCAAGGCAGTGCAACACATTTGAACGCTGAAAAATTCAAATTGGCAGCCAAAATCGAAGCCACCAATATTCCTTTCAAGGGTTCCGGCGAGGCGGTGACCGAAGTCATCTCTGGTCGTGTTGATTACTATTTTTCACCCATAGCGCCCGTTATTGGTCAAATTCGAAGCGGTCAATTGGTCCCTTTGGCCGTCGGCTCATCCAAGCGTGCAAGTGCTTTGCCGCAGGTGCCAACCACTGCAGAAGCCGGCGTGCCTGGCTCAGAGTTCAATTTTTGGATTGGCATGATGGCCCCCGGGAAAACGCCCAAAGACATCGTCAACCGATTGAATGAAGAGGTCGTTAAGGCCCTGGCGACTGCCGAAGTCAAAGAGCGTTTTGTCACCTTGGGCGCTGATGCCTGGACCATGAAACCTGATCAATTTGACGCCTACATCCGCGATGAAATCAAAAGCAACGCGGTGCTGGTCAAAGCTGCAGGGCTGTCACCTGCCCCATGAACGCCAACGCCAAAAAGCCTTGGCAAATCCGCCAGAACGTTTGATGCGCGGCCTTTTTCGAACACGTTTACACCCTCACCAAAAGGCAAAGCTGTGCCCTTGATTTTGAATCTGCCATCCGCTGTGGGCGGCCTGGAAACTTACAAACTGCGCGGCAGCGCACCCTTGAAACCCAAGTTCCATGTGCCATTCAACCGCATGGCCTACTCGGCCGCACATGTGGTGTCTGATCCACTGGCCGAGGTGGACCCTTGGCTTCAATGTGCGGTGGATTGGGATGCCACGATCGCCTACAGACACCACTTGTGGTCTTTGGGCTTGGGGGTGGCCGAGGCCATGGACACTGCGCAACGTGGCATGGGGCTGGACTGGCCAACTTCATTGGAACTGATCCGCCGCACACTGGATGCAGCCAAGGATGTGCCGGGATCGCAAGTAGCCTCTGGCTGTGGCACAGATCATCTGGTTCTGGACGATGTCACCCGTGTCGATGAAGTCATTGCAGCCTACGAAGCACAGATGGAGGCGATTGAAAAGCTGGGGGGCAAACTCATCATCATGGCCAGTCGCGCACTGGCGCGTGTGGCCACGAGCCCCGCAGACTATGAGCGCGTGTATGACCGAATTTTGAGTCAGGTCAAACAACCCGTGGTGCTTCATTGGCTGGGTGACATGTTTGACCCTGCGCTCAAAGGCTACTGGGGCAGCGCTGATCTAGAGCAAGCCACGAACACCGCCTTGGGCATCATCCAGGCACACTCTGCGAAGGTAGATGGCATCAAAATTTCCTTGCTCGACAAAGACAAGGAAATCGCGATGCGTCGGCGCCTGCCGCCCGGCGTGCGCATGTACACCGGCGACGACTTCAACTATGCCGAGTTGATTGCTGGCGATGGTTTTGGACCTGACATCGTCAATGGACAAAGCGACGCGCTGCTGGGCATATTCGACGCGATTGCCCCAGCGGCCAGTGTGGCACTGGCTGCGCTGGCTGAAGGCAAGCTGGATACATTTCATGCGATCCTGGGACCTACGGTCCCCCTGTCACGGCATATTTTCAAGGCGCCTACACGCTACTACAAAACCGGCGTGGTCTTCATGGCTTGGCTCAACGGTCACCAAAGCCATTTCAGCATGATTGGCGGGCAGCAAAGCACGCGTTCAGTTCAACATCTGGCAGAGTTGTTCCGATTGGCCGATGAGGCCAATCTTCTCGAGCATCCCGAGTTGGCTGTGCATCGAATGAAAAATTTGATGTCCATCCATGGTGTGGAATAAACATGAAAACCTGTCTGAAACAGATCAGATTGACGTCAAAAATTAACCAAAGACAAACCCAGTCATGGGTGGTTGACGAAGCCTTGCCATCATGGCCACTTTGTTCGCCAAGTCGAAATTGCCAGACTGACGAGTACTTCAGGCAAAGAACAAATTCACAGCCTCCTGAATGAATAGCCCCAGGGCGATTCAAGGCGTAAACAAACCCCTCTGAAGGGGTTTTTTATTTGCGCAAAAGATTACTTCTTGACGCAGGCAGCGTTCTTTTCATTTTCTTTTTTGGAACAGTCGACTTTTTTGTCGTCCATTTTGCCGCCACCATGGCTGCCAGCGAAGGAAGGAGCCGACATCAGCATGAAAGCGGAAACGAGAGCGGTCATCACGATTTTCATAGAAACACCTTCTAGGTAAGAGGTTGAATTAAACCGCCAAAATCACGTGTCAGAGTTAACCGACACAAGAATATCGTAGCAAGTATCAAAGGCACACGTTGATTATGGGCACTCGCCAAACGCACGCAAAAGCACTTGCCAAGACCTGCTTGCCGATGGGCCTGGCTTGGATTTTTATCATGGGGGCGCTGCTCAATTCAGCTGGGGCACAAGAGCGTTTTTTGCCTGCTGCGTCTGCCGTGGTCTTGGCCACTTCGGTGCATGGTCAAGGGGGGCGTCAGGCTGGCTTGCGTCAACTGGACCAGGCCTGGCGCGCTCACCCCGAAGACCTGAATGCCTCACTGGCTTATGCCCGCGCCGTGTTCACTTTGGGTCTGTCCGAGGGCGATTTGCGTTGGTTCGGCTCGGCCAAAGCGGCTTTGCAGCCTTGGTGGCTGGCCGAAGACTTGCCTGCCGACGGCCTTTTCTTGCGAGGGTTGGTCAAGCAGGGCTTTCACGCATTCGATGCAGGCTTGCAAGACATCAACAAGGCGATTGCCTTGGCACCACGTCGCGCAGAGTTTTGGTCTTGGCGTTTTGCCCTCCATTTGCTGCTGGCCGACGTGGCCTCCGCACAGCAAGACACGCAAGAGATGCAGCGATTGTTCGGTGCAGAAGAAGCCGATATTTACCGCGCTGTTTTGCTCTACCGCACCGGACAGCCCTTGGTGGCCGTGCAAATGCTGAGCCGGGCTGTCCGCTCGCCCAATTACCAAGATGCATCCTCCCAAGACTGGCTGGGTTTTCACCTGGGCGAAGCACACCGCGTGGCTGGGCAGCCTGCGCTGGCCATCGCCGTTTGGCACGAACGGCTCAAGGTCAGCGCGCAGTCCCATCTGCTCAGACTCTCTCTGGCCGAGTTGCTCAATCAACAAGGCCGCTTCGTTCAGGCCAAAGCCATGGCCATGAACCAGCGCGACTTGGGCAGCCTCACCGATGCGCTGCTCATGCAGGCCCTGCTGGCCTGTCGCGGCCTGAAAGACGCCGATGAAACCCGATTGGCCAGCCAGATGGCTGCGCGTTTGAAAGCACAAGCGCTGCGGCAGGAGTCGCTGATCGAGCGCCCCAAATTGATTTACCAGATTGCCTATGGTCAAGACATGGCCGCGGGCCTGGCCCTGTCCATTGAAAACTGGCAGCTGCAAAAAGAACCCCCCGATGCACTCCTGTTTGCTCAAGCTGCGCTGGCGCTTGCACAGCCCCGGGCCGCAGAGCCCATGGTGATCTGGGCAGAAAAAACGGGCTACACCGACCCGCAATTGGGGCCGCTCATCCGGCAACTCAAAGCGCACCCCGGTTGGTCGGGGCCACGTTCATGAACGCGTGCTGGTCATACACCAGCGGTCTTCCATCGCTGCGCCATGCCGCCATGGCTTGCGTGGTGTTTTGGAGCCTGCTGTACACAGGCAACTTGTGGGCCCACTCCAGCAGCAACAGCTACCTCACGCTCAGCATGCCTTCTGAGCAACTGACCTTGCGCGCCGATATCCACTTGCGTGACCTTGACTTGATCTTTGACCTGGACGGCAACCGCGATGGCCAAGTCACTTGGGCCGAGACCCAGTCTCGCCTTGCGGAGTTGAACGCGTGGCTGATGCAGGGCATTGCGCTGAGCGCTGCGGGTCAAAGTTGCTCCTTGGGCGAGGCCGATTTGAAAGCCAGCCAACATGCCGACGGCCTGTATTTGAGTGCTTTATGGTCCCCGTTGTGTCCTGCTGCTTTGGGCTCGGCGGACCGAACCACCATGAAGCTTCGGTACGACTTGATATTTGCGCAGGACAATTTGCATCGGGGCCTGCTTCGGGTGGATTTCCCAGACTACCAAAGCAGTGCGCTGCTCAGCCCAGAGAGGCCAGAGGCCCAGATCAGTGCCAGCGACAGCCGTCCTTTGCGCGTATTTGGGCGGTATGTCCTGGAGGGGGTCTGGCACATCTGGATCGGTATCGACCACATCGTCTTTCTTCTGAGCCTGTTGGTTTTGGCGCCGCTGCAGTCCTCACGCCAACGCGTCATGCACTGGCATGCGGCCACACAGGCCCGACCCGTGTTGCGCGATGTGCTGGCCGTTGTGACCGCATTCACGCTGGCGCACTCCATCACGCTGGGCCTGACCATTACCGGCTGGCTTACCCCGCCAGCCGATCTGGTGGAGCCAGCCATCGCCTTGTCAGTGGTGTTGGCCGCGTTGAACAACCTGCTGGGTTTCAGTGCACTCAAGCGCTGGCGGTTGGCTTTTGTCTTTGGTCTTGTGCATGGTTTCGGCTTTGCCAGCGTGTTGCTTGATCTGGGCTTGCCCGCCAGCGCTTTGCTGGCCGCATTGGGAGGCTTTAACGTAGGGGTGGAGCTGGGTCAATTGGCCATTGTGGGTGTTTTTCTGCCCATCGCATGGCTGCTGCGCCACACCGCGTTTTACCGTTGGGTGGTGGTGGTCGGCGGTTCAGTGACGATCGTTGTTTTGGGCACATTTTGGACACTGCAGCGCATGGGCTGGCTGGCGTAATGCGCTTTTCATCAGGAAATCTCGACGCTGTGTCCCTTGATGTAAGTCTCTAAAAAACCAATTTGCTGACCCATTTGGCGAATGCTGTCCTTGACGACATCACCAATCGAAATCACGCCAACAACCCGCCCGGCTTCCACGACGGGCAGATGGCGAAAGTTGCGGGAAGCCATCAAGCCTGTGCAGGCCTCGATGGGGTCCTGAAGCTTGACCGAGATCGGATCGACCGTCATGACTTCCTGCACCAGCACCTGCTTGGCATCCAGGCCCGGTAAAAGCACCTTGATGGCGCAGTCGCCCTGCGTGAGAATGCCGAGCAACTTGTCATTTTGGATGACCAGGATCGCCCGCACCCGGTTGTCCCGCATGAGTTGCAGGGCAACGACTACTTTTTCATCGGGCCTGACGCTGATGACAACGACGGGTTGGGGCTTTTGCGCTAAGCATGTTTTTACGCTGGTCATGGGAATGCCTGTTGAGAATGTCTGTTGCTGATGAAATTAATTTTCGCATACGCCTGAAATTTTTGCAGGCGTTGCCCAACTCGTCCACAGAGTTTGCGGTTAATCGCGGTCATTCAAATGGCTAATCACCCAACAAGCCAACGCAATCAGCAAAATAGCGCCACTTTCATACAAAAGTATGGAGGGGTCTCCGTCCTTGCCCTGAAGAATGATCAGACGGCTCAAAGCCGTCATGGCAATGAACAAAGGTATGGTGATGGGGAT
>JBIKRC010000125.1:0-6119 GCA_044349375.1 Limnohabitans sp. | reverse complement strand
CGAAAGCGGGCAAAGTCGCAGACCACCACCAGCTGGGGCAGGTCGCGTTCGGGCAGGTTGTGCAGGTAGCCAATGGCCTGGTCCAGCGCGTCGTCAAGGCTTTTGCCGCGTGACTTGTGCTCCACCAGCAGCACGCCGGGCCAGAACAAATCCACAAAGCCCTGCGCACCGCCGAGCTTTTTGACGTTCAGCTCGAAGGTGGCAACGCGTTTGTTGGTGATGCCAAAGATTTCAAAGAAGTCGATCCAAAAGGGCTTGGCCTGGCTGTCCTCGTTGCAGGCGTCGGCCCAGGTTTTGCTGAAAAGCAATGCCCTGGATTTGATTTCGTTCCAATTAAGACCCATTTGGTGCTCATAAAGTGAGCTTGGATCGTAACTGAAAGTATTCGGATTTTTATAGGTAGTAGCGCTATGGAAGTAACTGAATGCTCATTTCCCGGCCTGAAGGCCGGGGATTCTTGCGGGTCAAGCGGCCAAGCGCTCTATCTTGGGGCGCTTGACCTTGCCCGCTTGATAAAGGTCGTATTGCATCTGCATGCCCGCCCACATTTCGGCACTGGTGCCGAAGGCTTGCGCAAGCCGATAGGCCATGTCGGCAGAGACTCCGGATGCGCCAGACACCACACGCGAGAGCGTGACACGGTTGACGCCCAGCTTGACAGCGGCCTCGGTGATGGTGGTGTCACCCAGATATTCCCGAAGGACTTCCCCTGGGTGCGGCGGGTTGTGCATACGAGTCATGACGGCCTTAGTGATAGTCGAGGTAATCCACAAGCACGGCGTCTGTTCCATCGAACATGAACACCATGCGCCAGTTGCCATTAACGGTGATGGCCCAATGACCTTTCAAGTCGCCCTTGAGGGGGTGCAGTCCCCATGCTGGCGCCGAGAGGTCTTCGGGCTTGACCGCTTGATCAAGAGCCGCCAACTGAAGACGCAGCCTTGCAGAGTGCGCAGCCTGAATGCCTGCCTTGCTGCCGGTCTCAAAAAAGCGCTGCAGGCCCTTGTGACGAAATGTTTTGATCATTTGTAGCGCATTGTAGTGTGTAGTGCCTTGCGCTACAACCTGATCATTAAACCGCATCCGTCACGATATCAAGTTTGTTGATGTACAGATCAAGGGTAGCTTGCTGCACCAACTTGCCAAATTGGCGCGATAATTTATAATCGCGCCAATCATGTCAGACTTCAGCCATCAACTTTTGACCGCCATTCAGGCTCAGCCGGAGGGTTTATCGCTTGCGCAAGCCTGTGCGGCGTGGCCCGATGTGCCGCGCCGCAGCTTGCAAAGGGCCTTGGCGCAGGCAGTGGCAGATGGTCAAATCGCGCCAATCGGTAAGGCTCGCGCCACCCGATATGTGGCCAATTTAGAAATCGCGCCAAAAGTGTTGGCTTACGCTTTGCCCACGTCAGTGGGTTTGTCGGAGTCGTCCGCTTGGCGCGCCGAAGAAGAAATCTCCTTCGGCCAGTGGCCCTTGTCGCCCGACAGCAAAGACATCCGCGCCTATCTGGCCCAGCCCTGGAGCACGCGCCAGCCGGTGGGTTACCAGTCTGAGTTTTTGCAGGCCTACCAACCCAACGTCACGTTTTATCTGCCCCAGCCTGTGCGGGCGCAGTTGCACCGCATGGGCCGCACCGGGCCTGCGCCGCAGCCTGCGGGCACTTATGGACGTGCCGTGCTCGACCGTTTGTTGATCGACTTGTCTTGGGCGTCCAGCCACTTGGAGGGCAATACCTATTCGCGCCTGGACACCCGCGCCCTGATCGCCCACGGCCAGCAGGCGCAAGGCCACGGCGTGACCGAGACGCAGATGATCCTGAACCACAAGGCCGCCATCGAGCTGCTCATTGACAACGTGGCCGCGCCCCAGCTCAGCCGCTATGTGCTGATGAACCTGCACAGCGCTTTGTCAGAAAACCTGCTCGAAAGCCCCGAGGACGAAGGCCGCTTGCGGCTGCATCCGGTGCAAATTGGGCAAAGCCCATACCAGCCGCCGTCGGGCCAGTCGCTCATCAGCACCTTGCTCGATGAAGCACTGGCCAAATTCAACGCCATCGAAGACCCGTTTGAGCAGTCGTTTTTTGCGATGGTGCACTTGCCGTATTTGCAGCCTTTTGCCGACTGCAACAAGCGCACGTCGCGCCTGCTGGCCAACTGGCCGCTGCTGCGGGCCAACCTGTGCCCGCTGACGTTTTTGGGCGTGTCGCAGGATTGGTACACCGCCTCGGTGCTGGGTGTTTACGAGATGAGGCGCGTGGAGCTGCTGCGCGATTTGTTCATGTGGGCGTATGAGCGCTCGACCAAGGAATATTTGACGGCCAAGTCCAGCGTGGTCGAGCCCGATGTACTGCGCCTGACTTACCGCGACGCCATTCGCCAGATCGTCAAAGCCGTGGTGCAAAACCCCGAGCAAGACCCGCTGGCGCTGGTGGCCACCCAAGTGGATTTGGCCGCACCTGGCCCGGATCGTGAAAATGTTCGGGCCTTGGTCATGCAAGAGCTGCGCCGTTTGCACGAAGGCGTGTTGGCCCGCTATGGCCTGCGCCCGCAAGAGCTGGAGCGCTGGCGCAGCATTCAGGGTTAAGCCGCTGACTGGCCAATGCCTTTTGTAGGAGCGCACCCCTGTGCGCGATGGTCTTCGGGGCGTGTGACACGCCTATCGCCCACGGGGTGGGCTCCTACGAAAACCTGTGACTGCTCAGCCTTTCAAACCTTGCAGCACATTCACGGTGTTCACGCCCAAATCTGCCGCTGCGTAACCACCTTCGAGCGTCAGCACGGTCGGCAAGCCCAACTGCGCGATCGCTCGGCCGATCTGCAGGTAATCCGCACTGCGCAACTTGAAGCCCGAGATCGGGTCGCCCTCAAACGTGTCCAGCCCCAGCGGCACCACCAGCGCTTGCGGTGCAAAGTCAGCCACCGCCTGCAAAGCGGTTTGCAGTGCGGCCCACCAAACGTCAAACCCGGTGCCACGCGGCAGCGGCAAGTTCCGGTTGAAGCCTTCGCCCGTGCCTTGCCCGCGCTCGTCGGCATGGCCCAAAAAGAAGGGGTATTCGGTGCGCGGATCGCCGTGGATGGACGCGGTGAACACATCGCTGCGCTCGTAAAAGATGGTTTGTGTTCCGTTGCCGTGGTGGTAGTCCACATCGAGCACGGCCACGCGCTGCAGCCCACCGTCGCGCAGGGCTTGCGCGGCGACGGCGGCGTTGTTGATGAAGCAATAACCGCCCATGTAGTTGGGGCCTGCATGGTGGCCCGGCGGGCGGGTCAGCGCCATGGCGAATCGCTCACCCCCCATCACCGCCTGCGCGGCGGCAAGTGCGCAAGCAGCACCCCCGCGCGCTGCGGCCCAGCTGCCCGCCATCAAGGGCGTGCCCGAGTCAAACGCGTACTGCCCCAGCCGCGCCGCAAAGTTGAGCGGCGGCGCATCGGTGCGAAAGCCGTGTTTGGAAGCCAGCGGCCAGACCGAGGGCAGGGCGTCGCGCTCGGCATTGGACGGGTCCAGTGCCACCCAGTCGTCCCACGCATGGGCCAAAAAAGCCAGATAGTCCGGCGCATGCACGCGGGCCATGGCGGCATCCACATTCAGCGCTGCATCGGGTGTCAGCAACTGCCCCACCGGGCTGCGCTGCAATTCATCCAGCACATAGCGCAA
Source organism: Limnohabitans sp. (assembly GCA_044349375.1). GTDB lineage: Bacteria > Pseudomonadota > Gammaproteobacteria > Burkholderiales > Burkholderiaceae_C > Limnohabitans_A. The sequence continues at coordinate 2,464 of JBIKRC010000125.1, read as the reverse complement.
ACGGTCGGGCACTTCGTGGCAATCGACCAAGCGGCCCCGGAACATTTCCTGGCGGCCTGCGTGTTGGGCGTGGTGGGTGTTGTGGAAGATTTTCATGAGAATATTTTTGCTGTCGGCTGGGACAAGGCCCCCTGCGCCTGATTCACGTCAGTGGGCTTGCATGGCGGTTATTGGGTGTCAGGTGCTGAAAGGCAGAGTCGCCGTAAGACTTGATGACCTCGGAAATGACAACGTGATACCCGTTGTACCACTGGGCATATTTTTGTTTTGCCTCGATGTGGCTGGGATGGGATGCCAACGCTTTGAGGCCATCCATGGTTTCCCAATAGTAGGTGGCATTGCGACGTTTGCCATCGTCTGAAGCCCACTCTTCGACGCCGATAAACCCGGGCGAGGCTTTGGCCACAGCATCGATGATGGCATTGAGTTCATTGAACTGAGTGTCGTAGGATCCGGGCTCCCAAATAAAAGCAGCACTGAACATGGTTTGATGAATGAGGGTTGAGAAAGGAAGGAGCCGCGTGTGCAGACTGACTAGGGTGCTGGGTTCGCGGCCGAAGTGCAGCGCCTGCTTGATGCCCAGATGGCCACGGGTAGTTTCCTGAAAATGGCTTTGGCCGCTTATCGGGTGGCGGCCACAGTGGCTTCGTGGGTAGGCAGCACGTCGTTCACCAGGCCGTAGGCCAGGGGTTTGGGGAAACTCAGGCTGCGGCCTGTTTGCGCGAAACTTTGTTGGCTCGGCCAGTGATGCGAGCTGTTTCGTCTGCCAGAACGAGCAGGCCACGGAGCGCCTCATTCACCGCTTCTGATGTGGGGAATGCTTTCGCGAGTTTGGGCTCAATCAATGCAACCGATGTGCCTTTGGAGGCGGCTTTGAAGAATTTGCCTCGTTCCAGCTTGGAGAAGTCTGAGCGTTTGTACTCTGCCCGCATTTCAGTTTCAACTTTCTTCATAAATTTTCCTTTCAGAACGGGTGACCCGCCGCGCACTGATGATTCGAATGGCGCTTGCACGGTATGTGTGTGAGACAGCCAGCAAGCGCTCCAAACTTGATGCGCCAAAAGTGATGTACCGGGACTCGCCTACAGAATGATCTGGATCGGTACCCGAAACTGCGAGTTCATCAAGGAACACCGACGCAGCCTCATCGAAGCTTACGTTGTGTTTTTTGACATTGCTTTCAGCTTTGGTTGGGTCCCATTCAAATTTCATGGTCACAAGCTTTCCAGTTTCTTCTCGCAACGTACTTTAACCCGCACAGGTATTCGGTGGCCACACTCTTTCAACGAAAAGTAGTGCGACGCTTGATCACAAATTACGTGGATTGAGGTGTGCCGGTGCTCAAGGCAGGATCGGTCATGGTTAATTTGACAGTTGACGAAAAAATGGTCAGACTAGATAGATGACTAGTTGAAGGGGTTCGAGATGCAGACATGGCCAGTACAAGACGCGAAAGCGCGGTTCAGTGAGTTTTTGGATGCGTGCCTGGTCGAGGGGCCTCAAATGGTCACCCGGCGCGGTGTTGAAGCTGCCGTTCTGGTTCCCGTGCATGAGTGGCGGCGCATGCAGTCTGCAGCTCGCCCCTCTCTCAAGCAACTTCTGCTCTCTGATCAGGCCCGATCCGACATGATCGTGCCGCTGCGAGGGCAGGCCAAGCGCCGACCCGTGGAGCCAATGCTGTGACGCAGCGGTATTTGCTGGACACCAACGTGGTGTCTGAACTGCGCAAACCGCGCCCGCATGGCGGCGTAGTGGCTTGGCTGGAGTCCTTGGATGACGCTCAGCTTTATCTTTCTGCCGTTACGCTGGGCGAAATCCAAGCGGGCATCGAGCTGACCCGAGAACAAGACCCAGACAAGGCCCAGCAAATTGAAGACTGGCTGGCCTTGGTAGCGGGCACGTACAACGTCTTGCCCATGGACGCCGCAGCCTTCACGGCTTGGGCGAAGTTGATGCACCGAAAGTCAGACACCCTCTACGAAGACGCCATGATTGCCGCCACGGCGAAAGTGCATGGATTGACTGTGGCGACAAGGAATGTGGCGGACTTTCAGGCGCTGGGGTTCGAGGTTTTCAATCCGTTTGCGTCGGCTTAAACAGACCATTTTCCCTGTTCGTTCAGGGAGGCTGGGTGGCCTCAACCGCAGCGGATAACTTGGTCAGAAGCCAGCGGACTTCAGTGAGCCACTTGCCTTGGCTCGCAACGCACGTCTGTTTTGACAGAGTTGGCGATGAAACATTCGTCGTGTGCCAAGTGATGCATCTCATTCAGCTGAGTGCTGGTCGGTAGTTTGTCCCCAGAAAATTTGACCTCGGGGCGAAGTGTGACGGTGGTCATCATGAGCTTGCCTTCTGCGTTTTTGCCCATCACGCCCTCTGCTGCGTCATGGTAGGTGTCGACCACAAAACCATGTTTGACTGCAAAGGATAAAAACCAAAGCATGTGGCAGCTCGACAGTGATGC
>JBIKRC010000124.1:0-6123 GCA_044349375.1 Limnohabitans sp. | reverse complement strand
CGGCCACGACCAAGGGCGTTGAAGCCTGGCTGGCGCAAGAGAAACCCGATTGTATTGGCGTGCAAGAGGTCAAAGCCCAAGCCCCCGATGTGGCGGGCAAGTTTGAAGAGCTCGCGGACCTCAAGGGGTACTTTCACTTTGCTCAGAAAAAAGGGTACTCGGGGGTGGCCGTCTACACCCGCCACGAACCCAGCGATGTGGTGGCCGGCTTTGATGGCGGCGAATTCGACGCAGAAGGGCGTTATGTGGAGCTGCGCTTTGACACGCCCACGCGCAAGATATCCATCATCAGCTGCTACTTTCCCAGCGGCTCATCAGGGCCGGAGCGGCAGGAGGCCAAGTTCCGCTTTCTGAGTCTGATGTACCCGCACCTGATGACCCTCAAGGGCGAGCGCGATTTCATCGTTTGCAGTGATGTGAACATCGCGCACCAGCAGGCCGACCTGAAAAACTGGCGCAGCAACCAGAAAAACAGCGGCTTTCTGCCCGAAGAGCGAGCCTGGATGACGCAACTGACCACCGAGGGCGGCCTGGTGGACGTGTACCGCCGCCTGCAGCCGCACACCACCGACGATTGCTACACCTGGTGGAGCAACCGCGGCCAAGCCTATGCCAACAACGTGGGCTGGCGGCTGGACTACCACCTGGCCACACCCGCTGTGGCTGAGAAGGCCCGTACCGAGCACATATACAAAGGCGAAAAGTTTTCGGACCACGCCCCGATCACGATCGGCTACGACCTGAGTTTGTGACTTGATCCGGGATCCATCTCAATGGCGCGTGTACGTCAGCATGCGCCCTTTGTAAGCCTCCACGCCGTCGTGTGCGGCTTGGTCCAGCACTTGCTCGTGCATTGCAAAACCCAGCAGCGCCATGTGTTTATGAAAGGCGGCGCGGTTGCCCCGGTTGGGGTCAATCACCCAGATCTCCGATTTGACGGCAGCGTGTTCGTCGATGAATCGGGCCAGTGTGCCCGCGTCGTCGCGCTCGTACAAAATGTCGCTGCCCACAATCAGGTCGAAGAGACCAGACAAGGGGGCATCGTGGGCTTCTGTGAGCACGGGCAGGCCGTCATCGCGCGCGACGACCGTACCCCACAGCCCATGGCAGTAGGGCATGGGCAGCAAGCCATTGAGGCGGGTGTTTTCGTCCAAAAAAGCATGCGCCAATGGGTGGCAGTCACTGGCTGTGACCTGCGCTCCCCGGCGATGCGCCACCAAACTGGCCAGGCCCAAACCACAACCAATTTCCAGAATGCGCTCACCAGTGACGGGGCGGTGCGCCATGCGTTCGGCCATGCGCATGCCCGAGGGCCACAAGAGGCCAAAAAGAGGCCAAGTGGCCGAGGAAATGCCCAGGTTAAGGGCCTCGTCCAAAGGGTCGTAAAACTGGTTTTTATCGAGCAAGGAACGGATGAGCAGGTCATCCACGCCCGAAACCGCGATGCTTTCCTGACGGGTCAGGTAGCCGGGTGAGCTGGTTTGCAAAAAAGCAATCGGTGCAGCGCGCATGCAAAAGACCAAAAGGCGCTGGCTGGTCAGCAATGTACACCAGGCCTAGTTGAGTGGAATGCCTTGACCTTGGCTTTTGGGATAATCAAATACATGCTGCAATACCAAACCATTCCCGTCACGCCCTTCCAGCAAAACTGTTCTCTCGTGTGGGACGACCAGAGTCGTCAGGCGGCTGTGGTTGATCCGGGGGGCGATCTGGATTTGATTTTGGACGCGGTGCGCCGCCATGGCGTCAAGCTGGAGCAGATTTGGATCACCCATGGTCACCTGGACCACGCCTCGGGCACGGCCGACTTGGCCGAGCAACTCGGGGGCTTGCCCATCATCGGACCGCATCCCGCAGACCAGTTCTGGATCGACGGCTTGCCGCAGGCCGCTGCGGCCTATGGTTTTCCGCCCGCGCGGGTGTTCAAGCCCACGCGCTGGCTGGCCGATGGCGACACCGTCACGCTGGGGGCGCACACTTTGCAGGTGCGCCACTGCCCGGGTCACACACCCGGCCATGTGGTGTTTTATTCACCCGACATCAAGCGCGCTTTTGTGGGCGATGTGCTGTTTGCCGGCAGCATTGGCCGCACTGATTTTCCGCAAGGCAACCACGACGATTTGATTGCCAGCATCACCGAGCGCTTGTGGCCCATGGGCCATGACACCGTGTTCATTCCCGGGCACGGGCCTGAAAGCACCTTTGGGCGCGAGCGGCAGAGCAACCCGTATGTGCGTGACCGCTGAAGCCATGGATACCCGATCAAGTCGGGTATGACAGGCCATCGCTGAGGAGATGGATACCCGATCAAGTCGGGTAGGACCTCTCAAAGGGGTGCTTTAACCCCGACGGGCTTGTTCGTAAAGGTGCTGCACCTTGGGCAGGTTGGCCTGCAGCTCTTCGATGCGGTTGTTGCCACTGGGGTGGGTGGACAAAAAGGATGGCCCGCCGTTGCCGCTGGCCGCTTGCATCTTTTGCCACAAAGTCACGCTGGCTTCGGGCCGGTAGCCGCCGCGCGCGGCGATCTCCAGGCCCACCAGGTCGGATTCGGTTTCGTCGTCTCGGCTGTACTTCAAGGTGAGTAGTTGTGTGCCAAAGCTGGCCGCCGCATCGCCCAAAGAGCCCAGCCCCAGCAATTGCGAAGCAATGGACAAGCCTATGCCGGTGGCTTGGGTTTTGGCCAGGCGCTCACGGGCGTGTTCTCGCAGGGCGTGTGCCATCTCATGCCCCATGATCATGGCCACTTCGTCGTCGTTCAGGCGCAACTGATCCAGGATGCCGGTGTAAAACGCGATCTTGCCGCCGGGCATGCACCAGGCATTGATCTGCTTGCTGCCGATCAAGTTGACTTGCCACTTCCAGTCGCGTGAGCGCTTGTTCCAGGGCGTGGTGTGCGGGATGAGTTTTTGAGCGATGGTGTGCAGGCGTTGCAGTTGCGGGTGGCCGTCGGGTGCCAGCGCGTTTTGGGCGCGGGCTTCGGCCAAGACTTGCGCGTATTGCTGGCGGGCCGAATTTTCCAGTGTCTCGGCCGGTACCAGTTTGCGCAAACTCGAGGAAGAGCCCACATCGACCTGGGCCAGTGCGGAGCCTGCGGCGCCCGCACCCGCGGCCAAGAGGAAGGCTCGACGGGCTTGCCAGCGCGGCGATGAAGGGGCCGCTGCGTCGGTATCGGTGTGGGCGACGGAGGTTTTGAGGTTGCAAATAAAGCACATGGTTTGCAAATCATAACGAATGCAGCGGGTCTTGAATACTTTCACGCACGCGATGCGTTGGCAAATGTCATCGGCTGCAAGTTACCCAGCCGTTGGGCCTTGTGCAGTTGATAATCCGCCCATGTCTGACCTTGCCCCATCTGCCGCCTCCAACGACAACACGCCGCCTGCCACGGTGCGCACCTGGCGCGAGGCGCTGCGCCTTTACCTTCAGCCCGCCAGCCTGCGCATGCTGGCCTTGGGCTTTTCAGCGGGCTTGCCGCTGCTGCTGGTGCTGGGCACGCTCAGTTTCCGGCTGCGCGAGGCGGGCATTGACCGCAGCACCATTGGTTACCTCAGCTGGGTGGGTCTGGCCTATGGCGTGAAATGGATGTGGGCCCCGTTGGTCGACCGCATGCCCATTCCCTGGCTCACCCGCAAACTGGGCCGCAGGCGCAGCTGGCTGCTGGTGTCGCAGCTGTTCATTGCTTTGGGGCTGGTGGGCATGGCCCTGAACGACCCTTCGCAATTGCTCGGGCCCTTGGTCGCTTGCGCTTTGGCCGTGGCCATCGCTTCGGCCACGCAAGACATTGCCCTGGACGCCTACCGCATTGAATCGGCCGAGGTGAATGCCCAAGCCGCTTTGGCGGCCAGTTACCAGACGGGTTACCGCTTGGCCATGATCTGGGCTGGGGCCGGCGTACTGTGGATTGCGGCTTTGGCCCAAGGCGAGCAAACGCCCGGCTATGCGCAGTCGGCTTGGCAAGCGGCCTACCTGGTCATGGCGCTGAGCATGCTGCCGGGCATGTGGGTGGTGCTGGCCTCGCCCGAGCCTGTGCCCGCACCCTTTGCGCCTGCGCGCAACGTGGCCGAATGGCTCAAGGGCGCGGTGGTCGAGCCCTTTGCCGATTTTTGGCTGCGTTACCGCTGGCAGGCGGTGCTGCTGCTGGCGCTGATCGCGGTCTACCGCATCAGCGATGTGGTCATGGGCATCATGGCCAACCCGTTTTATGTGGACATGGGTTTCACCAAAAGTGAAGTGGCCAGCGTGACCAAGCTGTACGGTGTCATCATGACTTTGGTGGGGGCGTTTGTGGGCGGTGTGCTGTCGGCGCGGCTGGGCGTGATGCGTGTGCTCATGCTGGGTGCGGCCTTGAGTGCGCTCACCAATTTGCTGTTTGTCTGGCTCAGCGGTGTGGGCCACGACGTGCAGGCGCTGGTGTGGGTCATCTCGGCCGACAACCTGGCCAGCGGCATTGCCTCTGCCGCGTTCATCGCCTATTTATCCTCGCTCACCAACATCAGTTATTCGGCCACGCAATACGCCTTGCTCAGCTCGATGATGCTGTTGTTGCCCAAATTCATCGCCGGTTTTTCGGGGGAATTTGTGGACGCCCACGGCTACGCCAGCTTCTTCACAGCCACGGCCTGGTTGGGCCTGCCGGTGCTTGTGCTGGTGGCGCTGGCGTCAAAGGTGCATGCGCGCAAGGCTTGAGGCCATGAGGGGCTGGTTTGGCTGGGCCCAATATTTACCCAGCTTTACAAAACCGAAACCCTGGGCACTTCGGCTTGGAGGATGATCACCCCATGCAACAACTTTTGATGATCGAAGACGATGCGCGGCTGGCGGGCATGGTGGCGGACTACTTGGGGCAAAACGGTTTTGGCGTCAGCCTTGCGCCCAATGCACAAAGTGGTCTGGCCCGCTTGCAAAGCGCGGGCGTGGAGCTGGTCATCCTTGACCTGATGCTGCCCGACATGGACGGCCTGCAGGTGTGTCAGCGCATCCGCGCCCTGCCCGGCGCTTTGGGCCAAGTGCCGGTGCTCATGCTCACGGCCAAAGGCGATCCGATGGACCGCATCATTGGCCTGGAAATGGGGGCCGACGATTATTTGCCCAAGCCCTTCGAGCCCCGCGAATTGCTGGCCCGCATCAAAGCCATCTTGCGCCGCCACAACACCGTTCATGACACGACCCAAAAGCTGCTGCAATTTGGCTCGCTCGAGATTGACCGCGATGCCCGCCGCGTTAGCGTCAAGGGGCAGGAATGCGATTTGACTTCCCACCAATACGACCTGTTGGTGGCGCTGGCCGAGCGTGCGGGCCGCGTGCTGACGCGCGACCAGATCATGGAGGCTGTGCGGGGTCGCGAACTCGAAGCCTTTGACCGATCCATTGACGTGCACATGGGGCGCATCCGCGCCGCCATCGAGGCCGACCCCAAGGCCCCGCAACGCATCCTGACCGTGCGCGGTGTGGGCTATGTGTTTGCCCGCCAACAAGACTGAGCCCATGCCGATCCAAGCTTTGTCGCGCCGCTGGTCACGTCACCTGTACCTGCGCATCTGGCTCGCGGTTGTGGGTGTTGTGACCCTGTTGATGCTGGTGGTGGGCTGGGCCTGGCGTGCCTCGGTCGAGCACCATGCTGCGCCGCCCGCCCCGCGTGAATGGGTGGTGCTCAACGCCCAGGGCGATGTGTTGGCCAGCACCACCCGTACTGGGCCTTTTGCACCTTTGGTGTTTGATGTGCCCTTGCCCGATGGACAGACCTTGGCGCTGCAGGTGCAACGCAGCGGCGAACGTGCGGGTGAGCGCCAACGTCCCCTCGATTCAGAAGGCAGGCCGGGCATGCCAGGCATGGGGCCGGGCGCGTCAGGGCATTTTTCTCCCCACTTACCGCCCCACTTGCGCAGAGACATGCCTTGGTGGGCCAAGCCCACGGGGTTTTTCTGGATGCTGGGCCTGATCGGCTTGGCCGTGGCGCTGGGCCTGTACCCGGTGGTGCGCAGGCTCACGCAGCGGCTCGAAGGCCTGCAGCGCGGCGTGCAGCGCTGGGGGGAGGGCGACTTGTCGGCGCGCGTGCCGGTGCAAGGCGACGACGAAGTGGCCGATTTGTCCGAACGCTTCAACGCGGCGGCCGCGCGCATCGAA
>JBIKRC010000123.1:0-6133 GCA_044349375.1 Limnohabitans sp. | reverse complement strand
TTCCACCGATTGCACCGAGCCGAAATACGCCAACGTGCAGCCGCGCAGTTGGCGGGCACACAGCACCACACCCTTGGGCCTGCCGGTGGTGCCGCTGGTGTAGAACAACCAGGCCGGGTCGTCGTCCTCGCGGGCTTGCAGTGGCAGTTCTGGGCCTTCGGCTTGCAACATGAATGCGCTGTCAGCCTCAACGGCCGTCACAACGCCCAAGTCGCGCAGTGCTTGTGTGAAAGTTTGCTCCCGTTCGCTGTCGCAAAAAGCAATGCGCGCTTCGCTGTGCTGAGCGATCCAAGCCGCTTCGCGTTCGTGCAGCTTGGCATTCACCGGCACCGCCACCGCACCAGCCCACCAGATGCCCCACATCAGGGGCAAATATTCGGGCGTGTTGTACAGGAACAGCATCACGCGGTCGCCGGGCTGCACACCTTGGGCGTGCAGCCAGCTGGCTGTGCGGGCAGCGCGGTGGGCGAATTCGGCGTAATCGCACCAGACATCGGTGCCATGCGCGATGGCCGCTTGCTGCGGGTAACGTTCAGCGGTGCGCGCCAACCAGAGAGCAATGTTCATGTGAATGGGGCAAGTATGCGATGCGGTGCGATGCGATCAGTCCATTAGACCAGGACCATGCCGCCATCGAGCAAAATGGACTGCCCTGTCATGCCGCGTGACTCGTGAGAGCCAAGGTAAACCGCCAGGGCCGCGATTTCGTCCGGGTTCAGCACCCGCCCCAGCGGCACCCGCGCCAGTGCGGCCTTGACCATGTCGTCACCGCTCATGCCCGAACTTTGAGCCACCTGGGCTTTCAGCGTTTCCACCATGTCGGTTTGCACAAAGCCGGGGCAGATCGCATTCACGGTGACCGCGTGTGGGCTGGCCTCGAGGGCCACGCAGCGCGTCAAGCCCACCACCGCGTGCTTGCTCACGTTGTAGGCCGACTGGTTGCGCGAGCCCCATTTGCCCGCAGTAGAGGCAATGTTGACGATGCGCCCGTGCCGGCGTGCCTGCATGCCCGGCAGGCAGGCCTGCATGAAGTGCAGCACGCCAAACAGGTTCACATCGAGCATGTCCTGAAAATCTTGCGGCGCGAAGTCGAGGAAAGGCTTGGCCCGGTACACCCCGGCGTTGTTGACCAGCACGTCGACGCGCCCAAAGCGATCTTCGACTTGCGTTACGGCGGCAAAGCAAGCGTCGCGCTCGGTCACGTTCAGGCCCAAAATCATGATGCGCTCTGCAGGCAAGCCCAGGCTGTCTTTGACTTCTTGCAATCGTGCCGTGTCGGTGGCAATCAGGCACAGGCTGGCGCCTTCAGCGGCATAGGCCTCGGCAATCGCGCGGCCGATGCCACGGCTGGCGCCCGTCACGATGGCCACTTGTTGGTCGAGTCGGTGTGCCATGTTCTCAGTCCTTGTTTTGAAAGGGTCAGATGAGTGCAGCGCGTTTGCGCTGATCGCCTGGCTTGCCGTGATCGGGGTCGTCGTGCGGGTTGGACACCGCTTGGCGCAGCACGGCCAGATAACCCGGGGCCAGTTCCATGCGCGAGCCAAAGCCTTGCTCAATCAGCATGCGGTGGGCGGCTGGCAGCTTCCAGCAGGGCGTGAACACAAACAAGTGGTGTTCCAGGTGGTAGTTGACCCAATAAGGCGCCAGCACAATGCGCATGCCCCAGTTCGTGAGCGTGGTGCGGGTGTTGCGCAAGCGGTCGTCGTTGTTGCCCACCACCGCGTGCTCGGCGATGTTGCGAACGCGGCTGATCACTTGGTACCAGGTCAGCAAAGGCAGCAGCCACAAGGCAAAAAAAGCCCACCACACACCTGCTGCGGCGGTGATGGCGAAGATGGCCAGGTTGGTGAGGAAAAAGTATTTTTCTGCAGCGATCAGGTTCTTCAGACGTTGCCAGCGGTTGGGGCTGTCGCCCATTTCCAGGCGGAAAGATTCCATGCGCCGTTGGTAACCGGTGATGCCCAGAATATCGCGCCGCATCTTGCGCCAAAAGCTGCTTTGGCTGATGGGAAACGGCGCCGACAACATCAGGTCGGGGTCTTCGGCCTGTTGGGTGTGGCGGTGGTGGCTCAGGTGGTAAGGGCGGTACAGCGTGAGGCTTGCGCCCACGGGCCAGCCGCACAAAAACGCGCCCAGCGTGTCATTGAGTCGGGTGTTTTTGAACAAGGCGCGGTGCGCCGCGTCGTGCATCAAAATCGCCAGGCCCAGTTGCCGCCCGCCAATGATGACCACGGCGACGAGGAAGCTCAAGGGGTTGGGCCAAGCGATGAAAAACGCCATGGCTAAGGCGATCACGCCCCAAGCGTGCAATACCAGGTAAGCGCCCATCCAGTCAGAGCGCTCGCGCAGATAAGCGTCTTGCTCGGGGCTGAGGCTGGGCTGGGTGTCGGTGGTCATGGCAAGGGGATCGGCAAAAGGGCTATCTTGTGCGTTCGGCCTCTGTCTGATAGTCACAGGGGTGACCTTTTCGGGGCTTTCCCTGAGCTCATGCGTTTTGTGTATGTCAAGTCGGGAGGGGGAATTTGCGCAGTGCCTGGCTTTGGCTTATTTGCCGATGCAAAAGCTCGAAAAAATCACGCCCAGCAAATCGTCGGCGCTGAACTCGCCGGTGATCTCGTTCAAGGCGTTTTGGCCCAGGCGCAACTCTTCGGCCAGCAGATCCAGGTTTTGCGCTTGAGCGGCCAAATGGGCATTGGCGATTTCAAGATGCTCGCGCACCCGGTGCAGCGCTTGCACATGGCGTTCTCGGGCGATGAACAGGCCCTCGCTGGCTTGCTGCCAACCGGCTTGTTGCAGCAGTTGCTGGCGCAGGGTTTGCAGGCCCTCTCCCGTGCGGGCCGAGAGCGTCAAGCCCGTGCGTTCTTTTGCGCTGCTCGCTGCGTCGGCTTTGTTCCACACGTCGATCACGCTCACGCTGGCGGGCACGCGGGCTTTCAAGGCCGTCGCGATGTCGGCATCGGCGCTGTCGTAATCAGCCTGACCTGCACGCGTCAGGTCGTGCAAGAACAGCACTGCGTCGGCGTTTTCAATCTGGCCCCAAGCGCGGGCAATACCGATTTGCTCTACCTCGTCCACACCCTCGCCTTCGCGCAGACCGGCGGTGTCGATCACATGCAGCGGAACGCCTTCGATCTGAATGGTTTGCTGCACCACATCACGCGTCGTGCCCGCAATCGGCGTGACGATGGCCAATTCGGCCCCGGCCAGTGCGTTGAGCAGCGAACTCTTGCCCGCATTGGGCTGGCCCGCAATCACCACCTTGATGCCTTCGCGCAGCAGCGCGCCTTGTTTGGCTTTGCCCAACACGGTCTGCAGTGCGGTTTGCAGGCGGCTCAGTTGACCTTGCGCATCTGCTTTTTGCAAAAAGTCGATTTCTTCTTCCGGAAAATCCAGCGTCGCTTCGACCAGCATGCGCAGGTGGATCAGCGCATCGCGCAACAGGTGAATCTCTTTGGAGAAATCGCCCGCCAAGGAACGGCTGGCGCTGCGTGCGGCAGCTTCTGTGCTGGCGTCGATCAGGTCGGCAATGGCTTCGGCCTGTGCCAAATCGATCTTGTCGTTCAAAAAAGCGCGTTCAGAAAACTCGCCCGGTTGCGCCACCCGCAAACCCGCCAAACGCGGCTGGCCTGTTGATGGGTCGGTCTCTGCTGCCGCCTGCAGGCAGCGCGCGACCAGCAACTGCAACACCACCGGCCCGCCGTGCGCTTGCAACTCCAGCACGTCTTCGCCGGTGAACGAGTGCGGTGCCACAAAGTGCAGCGCCAGGCCATGGTCGATCGGGCTGCCATCGGCATCGGCAAAAGGCAGGTAGGTGGCCTCGCGCGCTTTCAGTAGACGACCGCACAAGGCCTGAATGAGCGAAGCGAGGTTCTTGCCGGAAACCCGCACAATGCCCACCGCGCCGCGACCGGGTGCGGTGGCGATGGCGACGATGGGTTCTTGGTGGCGAGCAAGCATGGTGGCGATGAGCGAGGTGAAGCAAAAAAAGGCCGCTTGCGCGGCCCTTTGGGGTGGGTTGTTTTACTTGAACTTGGGCAAGTTGAATTGCGGTGGCACGCCCATGCGGGTGTTGATCATCCACTGCTGAGCAATCGACAAGATGTTGTTCGTGATCCAGTACAGCACCAGGCCCGCCGGGAAGAAGAAGAACATCACCGAGAAGATCAGCGGCATGAACCACATCAGCTTGGCTTGCATCGGGTCGGGTGGTGCGGGGTTGAGCGCGGTCTGCAGCAAGGTGGTCAAGGTCATGACCACCGGCAAGAGGAAGAACGGATCAGGCGCAGACAAGTCGTGGATCCAGCCAATCCAAGGTGCGTTGCGCATCTCGACGCTGGACAGCAACACCCAATACAGCGCAATGAACACCGGGATCTGAACCATGATCGGGAAGCAGCCGCCCATGGGGTTGACCTTTTCCTCGCGGTAGATCTTCATCATCTCCTGCTGCATTTTTTGCGGATCGTTTTTCAGGCGTTCGCGCATTTCCATGATCTTGGGGTTGATGGCTTTCATCTTGGCCATGCTGGAGTAAGCCTTGGCATTGAGCCAGTAGAACGCAATTTTGATCAGCAGCACCAAGGCGACGATGGACCAACCCCAGTTGTTCAGCACGCTGTGCAGTTGGTCCAGCAGCCAATACAAGGGCTTGGACAGCATGGCCAGCCAGCCGTAGTCCTTCACCAAGTCCAGGCCAGGGGTCAATGCTTCCAGCACTTTTTCTTCTTGGGGGCCACTGTAGAGCTGGTTGCTCAACGATTTGGACTGACCCGGTGCCAGATCGGCAAAGGGCGTGATCATGCCCACGGCATAGAGGTTGGTGTCGACCTTGCGCACAAAATTTTCACGCGCTACGCCATCGGGCAACAACCAAGCACTGGCAAAGTAGTGTTGAACCATGGCCACATAGCCGTTGGTCGATGTCTTGTCGACTTCGGCCTTGTTCTTTTCGATGTCACTGAACTCGAACTTTTGATATTTTTTGGCATCGGTGTAGATGGCCGGTCCGGTGAACGTGAAGTAGAAAGACGATTCGCCTTCGGGCTTGTTGCCGTCACGCACCAGCTGCATGTACAGCTGCGGCGACACGCTGGCCTGACCGTTGTTGACCACCTCGTGCTTGACATCGATCACATAGCTGCCGCGCTTGAGTGTGTAGGTCTTGACGAGCTTGACGCCATTCATTTCAGCCGATTCGAATCGCAAAGTCAGTTCTTTTTGACCCGCTTTGAGGCTGCGCTCGCCACTGAAGGCCATGGGTGCTTTGTGGGTCGGGAAATCACCACCGATCAGGCCGGTCTGCGCCAAATACACACGGCTGCTGCTTTGGTCCAGCAAGACCATCTTCTTTTTCGGGTCTACCAGGTCGCTGTGCTGGGTGAATTCAGAGCGCACCAGTGAGCCGCCTTCTGAGTCAAAGCTGAGCTTGAGCACATCGGTTTCAACCTCGATTTTCTCGCGCGGGGCAGCCGAAGCCACAGGCGCAGAACTGGGCACCTGGCCCGGCGTCGCGGTCACTGCAGCAGACGATGCTGGCACAGCATTGGCTTGTGCAGCCGCTGCAGGCGTAGGCGCAGATACAGACGAAGACGAAGATGCAGGAGCAGATGCCGTGGCGGTCACTTCGGGCTTGGGGAAAAACGAGGCTTTTTTACCGTTGTGCAGCTGCCATTGGTCCCACAGCAAGACCATGGAAAAACCAAAAATCACCCAAAGGATGGTACGGCGGATATCAGTCATGGGGTCTTCTTTGACGAACGAGGAGGAAACAAAGCAGAGAACAAGCGAGGCGCTTGCGAGGGAACAGGGTCGTGACCACCGGCACACCAAGGGCCGCAACGCACCAGACGGTGAGCCGTCAAATAAGCGCCTTGGGCGGCGCCATGCTGTGCCAACGCTTGCAAGGCGTAAACCGAACAAGTGGGCTCAAACCGGCAGGACGATCCCAGCCAAGGGCTCAACAGCAAGCGGTAGCCGCGCACCACACCCATCAATAAACGCTGAACGATCATGCGCGAGCCTCGGCGGTGTGTGGGCGAACGGCACGCTCGAACAATTGCTCAAGCTCTTGCCTCACGGCCAGCTTCAAGGGGTCAGAGGTGGCGCTGATGAATTGCTTGCGGTCAAATGTGGT
>JBIKRC010000122.1:0-6141 GCA_044349375.1 Limnohabitans sp. | reverse complement strand
GGGGTAGCCGTCCGGTGCCATCAAGACCATGGCTTTGACACGTGGCCCTTGGTCGGCCGCGAACATCCAGGCCATTTTGCCGCCCATGGAGTGGCCAATGACCGACAGCTCGGCGATCCCCAGCTTGTCCACGAAATGGGTCAAGGTGGCCAAATCTTTTGCTTCTGAGTAATCGTTCACCGGGCTGGGGCCCGTCAAGCCGAAGCCGGGCAAATCGAGCCTGATCACACGGTAATGCGGGTCCAACTGGGCGGCCCAATCGTCCCAAGTTTGCAAACTGGAGCCAAAGCCATGCAAAAACAGCAGAACCGGTGCGCTTTTGGGGCCAGTGTCTTTGTAATGGATGTTCAAACCATCGACTTCAACCACCTCCAGCCCAGGCTTGGCGTACCGTTTCTCCAGGTTAATTGCGGACATGTCTGGCGTCCAGAATGCGAACACCACAGCGGCAAAAATCAAAACACCCATAAACAACCACTTCATCGTCATGCGGTCAACCCGTCCATCTGCTTTTCAAGGGACATTATGTGGCCAAAACGAGGGGTGGCTGACTGGCGCGTCGGCAGCTCAAAGGCTCGAATGTGCGTTGAACTTCGCGTCCCTGTGTCACGTATGCAAACGAAGAGGGTCTGGCATGCAGGAGATTTTCAAGTGCGTCAAAATACCCTCCATGAAAGCCAAAGCCATTGTTTTTGAAGCGCCCCAATCCTTGAGTGTTCGTGAATTGGAACTCGCCCCCATGGGCCCCCGCGACTTGGAAGTGGCGGTGTCGTTCAGCGGCATCAGCACCGGCACCGAACGCTTGCTGTGGGAGGGCACCATGCCGCCCTTTCCGGGCTTGTCCTACCCCTTGGTGCCGGGCTACGAAACAGTGGGCACCATTGAAAAAATAGGCGCCGACGTTACGGGCTTCGCCGTCGGTGACGTGGTGTTTTTACCCGGCTCTTACGCATTCCAAGGTGTGCAAAACATCTTTGGCGGATCGGGCGAGCGTTTGGTGGTGCCACATGAACGGGCTGTCAAGTTGGACCCGGCCCTGGGTGCCAAGGGCGTGCTGCTGGCCTTGGCCGCCACGGCGCACCATGTGTTCACCGTGGGCCGCGAGGCCATGCCTTTGGCCTACCCCGACCTCATCATTGGCCACGGCATCATGGGCCGACTGTTGGCGCGCATGGTAGTGGCTGCAGGCCGACCTGCACCGATGGTCTGGGAAACCCAAATGGTCAGGCAAAAAGGCGCTCTTGGCTACGACGTCATCCACCCCGACCAGGACTTGCGCAAGGACTACCGCTGCATTTGCGATGTCAGCGGGGACGCCAGCATTTTGAACACAGTTATTGCCAAGATGGCCCCAGGCGGCGAAGTGGTGTTGGCTGGTTTTTACAAACAAGACCTGTCATTTGCCTACGCTCCCGCCTTTATGCGGGAAGCCACGGTGCGTGTCGCCGCGCAATGGAAAAAACACGACCTCGACGCGGTGGTCGCCATGTTCCACGATGGCTCCTTGCCCCTGGACGGCTTACTGACCCACACCGAAACGGCCGAGCATGCACAACGCGCTTATGAGGTGGCCTTTGGCGACCCTGAGTGCTTGAAGATGGTGATCGACTGGCGATGAACATGCGCGTCGCACCTTCACTCAAAGCCAGTGAATAAGCCCATCAGCCCCATTGAATCGTCAACGTTAGAACTGCATGACTTGGCTCGCCACATCATGAGCTGCAGAAAAACGGCGCTTAAAAAACGGTGTGTTCCCCGCGATCGGGCGCACCCTCCCCTTTGACCCAACGGGCATAGGCATCGAACAGCGTTTGTGAACCGTGCGAGGGGGTGGCCTGCTCATCGTAGCGCTGCGCTGCAGCGTCCCACACCAACATGGACTCGGTGGCGTAATACCGACCAATGCGGGCCAACTCGGCCTTGGCCGCAGCCGCAGGAATGAGCTTGCCCAACACGCTCAATACACCCACGATGGCGTCCATCAGGCCCAGCGGAACACGCTTGAAACGCGGCGGCATTCCCAGCAAAGCAAACAAATGCTCGCCTTGCGCCAGCGGCGTGATGGCAGGCCCCGGCCCGCCGATGGGCAAGATCTGGTTGTGCCGCGACACATCGTCCAGGCACCCCACCAAAAAATCGGCCAAATCGTCGTCGCTGATGGGTTTGCAGGCGGTCAACTGCCCGTCGCCAAAAATCAAAAACGGCTTGCCTTTTTTTACACGATCGAGCTGGCCCGACAGCGATTTGAAAAAAGCCGTGGGGCGCACGATGGAATAGGTCATGCCTGATTCGATCAAGGTTTTTTCAAAGGCCAACTTGGCATGCTGAAACGCCAGCAAGGGCTTTTGTACACAGATGGCCGACAGTTGCACAAAATGCCGCACACCCGCAGCTTGTGCCGCCTTCAGCGCGCCCACATGGGCCTGGTGGTCGACTCGCCACGCGTCTTTAGGAGAACCCGTACGCGAGGCCATGCAAGAGAGCACTGCATCAAAACGGGCCTCCTTGAAAGACGGCTGGCTCCAAACTTCTGGATCGGAGGCATCCCCCCACAAAACCGTGACTCCAGCCAGGCTTTCTGGCGGCGCAGCGTTGACCTGCAGATTTTGACCACTTCGGCGCGGCCTGAGCAGACACACCACTTGGTGACCGCGTTGAACCAGCGCCCGCGCGGTGGCCATCCCAATCGTGCCAGTCGCCCCCAACAAAAGCACGCGCTTCGGGGAATGGACTTCCTCAACCATCAAAGGGTCGTGAACGGGCCATGGCGCATGGGTGTTGGAACGCCATTCAGGGCCCGAAGTTTCATCGATGGTCACGCCGTGAACTCCCAACAGGGTCGAAAAGTGATTGACTTTGAATCTTGCCTTTGCGCTACGTCGTACCAGCACGCCAGCGCAAAAAATATCAAACCATTATGACCAAACTTAGACCATCGATCCCTCGTTGCAGTTCGGCCAAAACGCAGTATGGACGCGAGCAACAGGCAGCCACGTCGGATTTCAGGGAAATGCAGGGGCCGTGATTGTCCTTGCCATTTGCAGGGCTTGGGTTGCATAGGGAAGCGTGCCCCACGGGCTGGTCTATAAAGAACCATGCACAAAGCCACGACAATGCGTGCATCAAAACAGAAAGGACAGGCATGAACGACACAACGATGTGGTGGGTTCTGGCGGGCGCCTTGGTGGCATTGGAGCTGGCGACCGGTACGTTTTACCTGCTGATGCTGGGCTTGGGCGCTGTGGCGGGAGCACTGGCCGCCATGGCGGGTTACAACATCAGCACACAGCTGGTGGCGGCCGCCCTCGTCGGTGGCGCAGGCGCGTTGCTGCTGGGCCAATGGCGTCAACGACAGGGGACCACCGCCACGCAAGACCATGACCAACATCTGGACCTGGGTGCCACCGTAGAAGTCGAGGCATGGGATGCCATGGGCACGGCGCAAGTCAAGCACCGTGGTGCGGCTTGGACAGCGGTGCTGGCACCAGGCCAGACCGCGAATCCAGGCGTTTACCGAATTCAAGCCATGGCGGGTAACCGTTTGGTGCTTGAGAAAACATGAGCACGTCGCTCTAACCACTTCAAAGGAAACCCCTCCATGGAAATCGCAGCCATTCTCGTGATCATCGCGATCCTGTTCATCGTCAAGACCGTCAAGGTCGTGCCACAGCAAGAGGCTTGGGTGGTGGAACGGCTGGGTAAATTCCATGACAGCCTGGCACCCGGCCTGAACTTTGTGGTGCCCTTTGTCGATAAAGTGATCCAAAAACACAGTCTGAAAGAAATCCCGCTGGATGTGCCCAGCCAGATTTGCATCACCCGCGACAACACGCAGCTGCAAGTGGATGGCATCCTTTACTTCCAGGTGACCGACCCCAAGCTGGCCAGTTACGGCTCGTCCAACTACATCGTGGCAGTGACCCAGTTGGCGCAAACCAGTTTGCGCAGCGTGATCGGCAAGCTGGAGCTGGACAAGACCTTTGAGGAGCGCAACATCATCAACTCGCAGGTCGTGGCCGCGATCGACGAAGCGGCGCTCAACTGGGGCGTGAAGGTGCTGCGCTACGAAATCAAGGACCTGACACCGCCCAAGGAAATTTTGTTGGCCATGCAGTCACAAATCACGGCAGAGCGCGAAAAGCGTGCGCTGATCGCCGCATCCGAAGGGCGACGCCAAGAACAAATCAACATCGCCACTGGCGAGCGCGAAGCCTTCATCGCCCGCTCTGAAGGCGAAAAGCAAGCGGCCATCAACAAAGCCCAAGGCGATGCCGCCGCCATCACCGAAATGGCCAATGCCACGGCGCAAGCCATTGAGCGCATTGCCAGCGCCATCCGCCAACCCGGCGGTGAAATGGCGGTGCAGTTGAAGGTGGCCGAACAAGCCGTGCAGGCCTACAGCAAGGTGGCGCAAGACGCCAAAACCACCCTCATCGTGCCAGGCAATATGACCGAGGTGTCTGGGTTGATCGCCTCAGCCATGCAAATGGTGGGCACAGGAAAACAAGTGGGCAATTGACCTCACTGCATTTACAGACGCAAAAAAACCCGCCGAGGCGGGTTTTTTTGTGGCTGCGGCCCTGCGGCCAGGGCATCAGCCCATGTGCAAACCACCGTTAACCGAGAAGTCCGCACCCGTGGCGTAACCGCCCTCTTCGCTGGCCAACCAGGCCACGATGGAAGCGATTTCGCTGGGCTTGCCCAGACGCTTGACGGGCACGGTGGCCACAATTTTCTCCAGCACATCCGGGCGGATGGCGTTCACCATGTCGGTGCCAATGTAGCCGGGGCTGACGGTGTTCACGGTCACGCCTTTGGTGGCCATCTCTTGGGCCAAGGCCATCGAAAAACCGTGCATGCCCGCTTTGGCGGCCGAGTAGTTGGTCTGGCCTGCCTGGCCCTTGTTGCCGTTGACTGACGAGATCTGGATGATGCGGCCCCAACCTTTTTCCACCATGTCTGGCACGACCTGCTTGGTCACGTTGAACATGGAGTTCAGGTTGGTATCGATCACCGCATCCCAGTCTTCGCGCGTCATCTTCAAAAACACGCGGTCCCGGGTGATGCCGGCGTTGTTCACCAGCACATCAATGACGCCATGCGCTTCTTTGGCTTTGGTGAATGCAGCGACGGTGGAGTCCCAATCGCCCACGTTGCCCACCGAGGTGTAAAAGGTGAAGCCCAGCGCTTTTTGCTCGTCGATCCATTTGGTGAAGTCCCGGGTCGGGCCGCAACCGGCAATGACCTTGAAACCATCTTGGTGCAGTCGTTGGCAGATCGCGGTCCCGATACCGCCCATGCCGCCTGTGACGTACGCTACTTTTTGACTCATGATTGTCTCCTTGTTATGAGTGAAGTGAAATGAAGTATGGGCACTCACATCCTTCGGAAGGGCTGCCCTTATACAGCTGGGCAGTGTGCCAATCCAAGGCGGTGGCGTGCCTGGTTTTTAAACGCGCTCGATGGCCAGGGACACGCCCATGCCGCCACCAATGCACAAAGCGGCCAGACCTTTTTGGGCCTGTGTCCGCTGCATTTCGTGCAGCAAGGTCACCAAAATGCGGCAACCAGATGCACCGATGGGGTGACCGATCGCGATCGCACCACCGTTGACGTTGACCTTGGCCGGATCGATGTCCAGCGCCTGGTTGACGGCGCAAGCTTGCGCGGCAAAGGCTTCGTTGAGTTCGAACAGGTCCACGTCCTGGGCTTTCCAGCCAGCACGGGCCAACGCCTTTTGAGACGCAGGCACGGGGCCCATGCCCATGGTGGCCGGGTCCAGGCCACTGGTGCCAAAGGCGACAATTCGGGCCAGAGGCTTGAGGCCCAAAGCTGCGGCCTTTTTGGCCGACATGACCATCACGGCGGCAGCGCCATCGTTGATGCCCGAGGCGTTGCCTGCGGTTACGCTGCCCGCCTTGTCAAAGGCGGGGCGCAGCCCTGCCAATACTTCCACGGTGGTTTTCTTGTTGATGAACTCGTCGGTGTTGAACACCAGCGCATCGCCCTTGCGCTGAGGGATCAGCACGTCAACGATTTCATCTTTGAACTTGCCCGCTTCTTGCGCGGCCGCCGCCTTGCGCTGGCTGCCTGCCGCCAGCGCGTCTTGCATGTCGCGGGTGATGCCGTGGGCTTTGGCCA